>JAKFUW010000176.1 GCA_021732545.1 Alphaproteobacteria bacterium
AGGCATTTGGCCGAATATACCCCGAACTGATCCAGCGCCATATGAATGAGCCGTGGACGCCCGAGCAACGCGAATGGCAATTGCAAAAACGGGGCTATTACGCCGAATATAATCTGCTCTATGACCGTGGCACGCGCTTTGGCCTGATGACCGGCGGCAATGTGGAAGCGATTTTGATGAGCTTGCCGCCGGAGGCAAAGTGGCCATAATTGACAATCTTTGCCATTTTATGCCATAATAAATATATGGGGCATTTCCATAAACTCGCTTTTGCAAAAAAGCGCGCAGAAATGGAAACCGAGGAAGCGCAGTATATTAAACATAGATGAGCATTTCGAGGAGGCTCCATTTCAAGCAGATTTGAAGCAAACTAGAGTTTATGGAGATGCCCTATGGCCACGATGAATATATCCCTGCCCGACGCCATGCGCGATTGGATTGATGAACAGGTTAAAAGCGGTGCCTATGCAAGCGCCAGCGACTATGTGCGCGATCTGGTGCGCGATCACCAGAAGCAGCGTGATAAAATCGAATGGCTACGGCAAGAACTTATAAAAGGTGAAGAAAGCGGAATCAGCAACCGAACGGTTGAAGACATCATCCGCGATAGCAAAGCGGCTCGATTGAATCGTCTATGAACTTCTCACTCTCAATCGACGCGGATATTGATCTGGAAGAAATTTATACTTACACGGCTGATCGCTTCGGTGAAGCAAAAGCAGAAGATTATCTGCGTCAACTCAATGATAGCTTTCAACAACTTGCACAATTTCCTTTAATCGGCACAGATGTTTCAGCGATACGAAGCCATTATCGTTGTTATATTCACGATGCCCATTGTATTTACTATCATACGAATACATCCGAAATCATGATTGTACGGGTGTTACATCAATCACAGGATCCACTACGCCAGCTTTGAGCCGCGCCGCACCCACCACAGCACCACCAGCGCGGGTAATGATAAAATTGCCGACAAAATAAACATGGCATCATAGCCATATGCCTCGGCGATCATGCCAGCAAAGCCCGAAACGGTGCGGCTAGAAAGCGTTGCAAGGGCTGAGAGCAATGCATATTGCGTGGCAGTGAAGCTGAGATTACACAAGCCCATTAAATAGGCGACCATGGCGGCGGTCAACAACCCGCCTGCAAAATTATCAACACTAATTACCACCATCAGCGCCCAGATTTCACCGTTGAAAATACCCAACAACAGATAAATCAAATTGGTGCCCACCTGCGCGATACCAAACACCCACAAGGCGCGCAACACATCCCATTTGCGAAGTAGCCAGCCGCCCAGCACCATACCCACCATGGTGGCAGCAAAGCCATAGACCTTGGCCACACCTGCAATTTCAAGTTTTTCGTATCCCATCTCTAAGTAATAAGGCGTGGCCATAAAGGCGATAAAACCATCGGGCAAACGATAGAGCACAATAAAAAGTAGCATCCACGGCCACATCGCAAATCGCTGCATAAAATCGACAAAGGGCACCACCAGTGCCACTTTCAGCCATGCGCTAACCGAGCCTTTGGGCATATCGACCACCATCGGCACCACAGGTTCGCGCACAACAAGCGTCACCACCATGCAGGCGGCCATAATACCCGCCATCACCATAAAGACCATGTCCCAATTGTGGATGTCGGCAATGGCTAATGCTCCGCCACCTGCCATCAACATGCCCAAACGATAGCCAAACACCGCCACAGCCGCCCCCTCGCCATATTGGGGTTTGTCGAGATATTCAGCGCGAAACGCATCGATTACCACATCCTGGCTTGCCGAAAGCGCGGCGATGATCACCGCCACCCACGCCACCATCGCGGGTGATACCAGCGGATCCAGATGCGCAAACTGAAAAATACTCGCAGCCAACACCGCTTGAATCAGCAATAGCCAACTACGCCTGCGCCCCATACGCGACAGTATCGGCAGCTTGATGTGATCGAATATCGGTGCCCACAAAAACTTGAAGGTCGCAGGAATCGCCACCCACGCAAACATGCCGACCGTGGCTTTGTCCAGCCCCGCTTCGGTCAACCACGC
Source organism: Alphaproteobacteria bacterium (assembly GCA_021732545.1). Classification (GTDB taxonomy): domain Bacteria; phylum Pseudomonadota; class Alphaproteobacteria; order Rickettsiales; family UBA3002; genus JAKFUW01. Next base: position 2,057 of record JAKFUW010000176.1, read on the forward strand.
GCCTAACGTTGCGCCCACAAGCAAATAAGGCAGGCCACTGGCAAAACCCATCAGCAACACCGCGATGATTTTAGGGTTGAGATAGGGTATTTGGTATTTGGTATCTGGTATTTGGTGCATCATCAAATAGCCCTTGTTTTTCTGTCATACCGCATTTATTGCGGTATCTCCATCTGTAGCACCAGACCCCGCAACTCTTCCATTCGCTTTCGCGCTAAGCGCGACCGCTCATGGAATGTGCGGGGTGACAGCTATCCACTTTTTTAATCACTAAATACCAAATACTAATTACCAATGACCATCTAAGCCGCTATCAACGCCTTGAGCGGCTTTTGGCTGCGCGCACCGAGCTGCTGGATGATCGCCGCTGCGCACGCACTACCCAGATTACCGCACTCCATCAGCGGAAGGTTTTTCACCACGCCATATAAAAAACCAGCAGCATATAAGTCGCCGGCACCGGTGGTATCAACCACTTTGGAAACCAACTGCGCCTTTACTTCCACGCGCTCTTGAGGTGTGACAATGATTGAGCCATGCTCACCGCGTGTGATGATAATCATCTGCGCTTTGCCTTGCACATGCGCGATAATCTCTTCGAGCGATTTTTCGGGAAACAAGGCGCCGATCTCAGCTTCGTTGGAGAATAAAATATCGAACGTGCCACCCAGCATTTCCAAAAAGTCCGCGCGGTGCGCTTCCACACAAAAGACATCCTATAAGGTAAAGGCCACCTTCGCACCGTTTTGTTTAGCGAGCGCAAAGGCATGGCGCAACGCGTCTTTATTGTGCGGCGTGCTCCATTGATAGCCTTCGCCATATAAAATTTTACAACCCTCCATTAACCCCGCATCCACATCTTCCACATGAATGTCGCTACCCGCACCCAGATAGGTGTTCATGGTGCGCTCGGCATCAGGGGTGACCAGAATATAGCTGCGGCCCGTGGGCTTGCCATGCTGATTGGATGGCGTGTTAAATTCCACCCCCACCGCCGTGAGATCATGGCGATAAATCTCGCCTAATTGGTCGCTATAGACCTTGCCAATAAACGCAGTCTTTGCGCCAAGCTGCGCGATGCCAGCCAGCGTATTGGCAGCAGACCCACCCGACACTTCTTCGGCCTGACCCATATGCTGATATAAATCGATCGCTTGCTTGGCATCGATCAGTTGCATCGTGCCTTTGGTCATGGCTTGGCTTGCTAAAAATTCATCGGTGGTGAACGACAACACGTCTAAAATTGCATTGCCAATGGCCACCACATCATAGGGTTTGGTTTGGTTGAGTTGGTACATGATTGAGTCTCCAGTCTTCAGTTATCAGTCTCCAGTCACTTAAAGATGCTTATGCCTTGATAACTGACAACTGGCAACTGGTGACTGGCAACTACACTTCCAATATTTCTCGCGCACGCTCCAGATCGTCAGGCGTATCGACCCCCAGCGGCACCGTATCGACGATACATACCTCAATATGCATCCCATCTTCAAGCGCTCTTAATTGCTCCAGCTTTTCGCGTTGCTCCAGAGGGCTTGGCGGCAGCGATACAAATCGCTGCAACACCGCCCGCCTGTAGGCATAAAGGCCAATGTGATGATAGAGCGCGCCCTCGCCATGCGGTGCGGTGGCGCGGGTGAAATATAAAGCGCGGCCTTGGCGCTCGGTATCGAACGCGATAATGGGTTTGACGACGGAGGGATTGTCACGTTCTTCATCGCGAATAATCTCCGCCGCCAGCGTCACAATATCCACATCAGGGTTCGACATCGGCGCAAGCAACCGATCGAGCAAATTGGGGTCAAGCGTCGGCAGATCGCCTTGCACATTAATAATAATATCGTGGTAGCGCGCAGGGTCGGCCAGTTGCAACGCCTCCCAGATCCGATCCGAGCCAGAGGCATGGCCACTTTGCGTCATCAACGCTTTGCCCCCTGCCCGCTCAATCACCCACGCAATTTCCGCATCGTCGCACGCCACCACCACAGGGCCAATTTCAGCCTCCATCGCGCGGCGCCACACATGCACAATCATCGGGTCGCCAGCGATCATCGCCAGCGGTTTATCGGGCAGGCGCACCGAGGCGCGGCGAGCAGGAATCAGAACAATGGGCGGTGGCATAGCAACCGTTTTAGGCACTACTTTCTACCAAATGCAAGGAATTTGATAGCAAGCCATTGACATTTTGCTACCAACGCGCTTGATTGCATGCTAATGAATTTTGACTCGAGCGTTATATTACCTCCCCTGCTTGCGGGGGAGGGTTAGGGTGGGGGAATAGCGAGCCATATCCGCTTTCATCCCCCCCTCTAACTCCCCCCGCGTGCGGGGGGAGAATTAGCGCCGTAATTTGATTGTTTTTCGTGTAAGGGACGCCCTATGGAGATGAATAAAATTGCCGCCGCTATTTTGCTGGCAGGATTAATCGGAATGATCACCGGCAAAGTCGCAACGATCCTTTATTACGGCGCGCCGCATCACGCAGAATCGCACGAGGCCAAACGCGGCTATTCCATCGAAGTGACCGAGGTCGATGCGAGCGCTGGAGGTGCTGCTAAAGAAGTGGAACTCGCCAGCATCATTCCGTTATTATCCAGCGCCGATGTATCGGCGGGCGAAACCATTTATAACAAAAAATGCGCCACCTGCCACACCCATGATAAAGGCGGCAAACATCTGACCGGCCCGAATCAGTGGGAGATTGTGAATCGCAAAAAAGGTTCTGCGGCAGGCTTTGGTTATTCCAAAGCGCTGGCTGCTCTGACCGATAAACAATGGGGCTATGATGAACTCAATGGATTTATTAACAACCCCAAAAAATACATGCCAGGCACCATCATGGCCTTTGCCGGCATCAAAAAAGATACCGAACGCGCCAATGTGATTGCCTATATGCGCACCTTCTCGAATGCGCCTGCGGCGATTCCTGAGGCTCCCGCCCCTGCCGCTGAAGCTCCCAAAGACGATATCCCTGATAAAGCGCTCCAGCCTGAAAACCTTCACCCCAAACAAGGCAAAACACCCCATGGCGATTGATCCTTCGCAAATCTGGCTGATTGTGGGCGCGATATGTTTAGCGATTGAAGCGCTGGGCATTCCAGGAATTGGATTTTTGTTCGCAGGACTAGCCGCCATTCTCACCGGATTGTTGGTGCATTTAAATGTGGTGGATGCTGCCAATAACGGCATCCAGATTGCGGTGTTTTTTGCCACCACCACTTTGCTTGCGGTGGTGTTATGGAAAAAGCTCAAAAGCTGGCGCACTAACCCCGCCTCTGCAGGCGATTATCGCAACATGATCGGCGATGTGGCGATTGTGGGGCAAGATGGCCTCGCGCGTGGCAAAGTGGGACAAGTCAGCTGGTCTGGCACCACCATGATGGCCGAACTTTCCGAACAATCGGGCACCATCTCGGTGGCGCAAGGCGATGCGGTTGAAATTGTGGAAATCAAAGGCAACCGCTTGATCGTCGCGCCCAAACGCATGAATGGCTAAAGCTTTTATCTAATAATTACGGGAGATAAATATGGAATTTGATGCACTCTTTTATCTGGTGATTGCTTTTTCTGGCGTGTTGATGGTCTGGAAAGGCATCAAAATTGTCCCGCAACAAAGCGCGTGGATTGTTGAAAAATTAGGCAAGTTTGATCGCAAACTCGAACCCGGTCTCAACTTCCTGATTCCCTTCATCGAGCGCGTCGCCTACCGTCATTCGCTCAAAGAATTCGCGTTTGAAGTCCAAGAACAACCTGCCATCACCCGCTATAATGTGACGCTCATGATTGACGGCATTTTGTATATGCGCGTGATCGACCCCGTTCAGGCATCGTATGGTGTCAACGACCCCGTCTATGCCGTCACCCAACTCGCGCAAACCACCATGCGCTCGGAAATTGGTAAACTCGCGCTCGATCAATGTTTTGAAGAACGTGAACAACTCAATTCCAACATCGTCAATTCCATCAATCAGGCGTCGCAGACGTGGGGCATTCAGTGCATGCGTTACGAGATCAAAAATATTACACCCCCCACCACCGTGCTCAAAGCGATGGAATTACAGATGGCGGCCGAACGCCAAAAGCGCGCCGAAATTTTGCAGTCTGAGGGTCAGCGCCAATCCAAAATCAACATCGCCGAAGCCGATAAACAGCAAGTGGTGCTGGAATCCGAAGGGGCGATGACCGATCAGGTTAACCGCGCGCGCGGCGAAGCTGAGGCCTTGCGCGAAGTCGCCAAAGCCAATGCCGAAAGCATTTTGCTAGTAGCAAACGCCATCGAACAAACAGGCGGCGAAAAGGCCGTTGCGATGAAAATCGCTGAACAATATGTGAGTGCCTTTGAAAAACTCGCCAAAAGCTCCACCACCTTGTTGCTTCCCGCCAACACCGGCGATGCGGCCAGCATGGTCGCGCAAGCCTTGGCGGTGTTTGGGCAGATTCGCGGTGGCACCAGCACGATGGAAACCATCAGCCCGTGGCAAAAACCGCAGGCTTAAAAGCATTGGCGACGCTGACCTGTTGTGTTATAACTTCCTTATGTCAATCATCACCATCAATGTGGAATGGAACATAGAAGCTGCTGCGTGGCTTGCCACCAGCGAGGATGTGCGCGGGCTTGTGGCCGAAGCGGCAACCTATCATGAACTGGTCGAAATCGTGAAAGACCTGCTGCCCGATTTGCTCGATACATCCCTTGCTCACGATCATGCGATTCCCTATCAACTCGTCAGCCGCCATAGTGCGCCGATTCATTTTTCCTGATGGCTAAAGACTATTATCGTGAATTATGTGAGCTTTCCTCACTTCTCCTCCCCCTTCTAGGGGGAGGTCGGGAG
>JAKFUW010000139.1 GCA_021732545.1 Alphaproteobacteria bacterium
CTGCCGTTCTGGCTGTTACTTCTGCTACAAAAAATTGCAGCAACTCCGACTGCTTCTTCTTCGATAATTTACAACGCGTTATACTCATAAACATACATTAACACTCCTGCTAATCTACGTCAGCCCCTTAATTTTTAATGTTGATCCATCGTCTAATGTGATTTCAATGCTTACCATTCCTTTGGGTTTTTTATCGGCCATGTTATGTATCTCCTCGTGCGGGTTTTTTGTATTAATAAAATTTAAATTATATCCGGTTATAACACAGCAATTCTTAAATAAGTGTTACAATTGCGTGAAGTTGTTTGGGATAAGCCATCACCTGTCGTCATCTCGAACGGCGCAGCCGGAGAGATCTCTCCGAGGCTTAGCGCCTCGTTCGAGATGACGTAATCAGCCGATGTGTCATTCCCGCGCAGGCACTTGTGCCGAAGTCGGTAATCCAGTCTTTTTATCTTTAAAGAGTGATTTGAAGGCCTGATCGGCGCGATGGCCCCCTTAAGCTCAGGAAACCGCTTCTGCGAGGGCTTGCCCGAAGCAGTCTCATGGTAGAGATTGCTTCGCCTAACGCTTAAGCGTTGGCTCGCAAAAGCGAACCTCTGAGGTTGCAGCCGCTTGACCAAACCCTGCACCACCGCTACATCATACGCATGAGCTTACGCCTTGGAGTGAATATCGACCATGTGGCCACGCTGCGTAATGCGCGCGGCGGCGCTCACCCTGATGTGTTGCGCGCGGGCGTAATGGCTAAGGACGCAGGCGCCGACGGCCTGACGGTTCATTTGCGTGAAGACCGCCGCCACATCCGCGATGACGATGTGGCCATGCTGAAAGAGTGGGGCGGCCTGCCGATCAACCTTGAGATGGCACCTACGCCTGAAATGCTTTCCATCGCGCTGGCCACTCGCCCCAATGCCTGTTGCCTGGTGCCCGAAAAACGCGCCGAACTCACCACCGAAGGCGGGCTGGATGTGGCGGGCAATCTGGCCGCACTGAAAGATTATACCACTACATTACAAGCCGTTGGCATCCGCGTTTCACTTTTCATCGCCCCCGATGCGGCGCAAGTCCAAGCCGCCACTGAGTGCGGCGCGGATATTGTGGAACTGCATACAGGCGGCTATGCTGAGTTTTCGTCATTGCGAGCGAGCATAGCGAGCGCGGCAATCCATGGATCGCCACGCACCGAAAACGGTGCTCGCGATGACGAACTTCACCGCATCCGCACCGCTGCAACCCAAGCTCACGCACTCGAGTTGGAATGTCATGCAGGCCACGGCCTGACCTATGATAATGTTCGCCCCATCGCCGCCATCCCCGAAATTGTCGAACTCAACATCGGCCATTTTCTCATCGGCGAGGCCGTGTTTGTGGGATTATCCACAGCCATCGCGCAGATGCGCGAACGCATGAGCCGCGCATGATCGTCGGCACTGGCGTGGATATGGTGGATATTCGCCGCGTGGAAAAGCTGGTAGCACGCTTTGGTGATCGGTTTGCGGCGCGTATTTTAACGCCAAATGAGCAGGCGCTGGTTGCGGCCAAACCTCGCGCAAATCGTCTGGCCAAATACATCGCCGCTAAAGAAGCCTGCGTCAAGGCGCTCAGTGCTCCAGCGCCACATGGTATTGGCTGGTATGATATGCAGGTGAGTTATAGCGCTAACGGCCAACCGATGATGGCGCTTTCTGGCGCGGCGGCCAGCGCTTTGGCTTATCTGTTGATCAAAGGACAAACGGGTAGGGTGCACCTATCGCTGACGGATGAGCCGCCCTATGCTTGTGCGTTCGTGGTGATCGAGGCGATTTAGTTTTTAGTTGTCACCCCGCACTCGTTGCGGGGTCTGGTGCAACACCGATGGAGATGCCGCAATGAATGCGGCACGACAGATTCAATCAATACTAATTCTTCTCTTGCTCTTTGAGCGCGGCGATCTTTTGCTCGATTTCCTTTTTGGGGTCGATCGGGGCGAAAAACTGGGTGGGGTCGGCATTATACATTTCAGCCACTTTTTGCGTGACCTCTACTGGTGGTTTCTCACCTTCGCCTGAAACAATCACTTCGCCATACGCATCAAAATTATATAAATCGAGCTTTCCTGCGGTTTCATCGGCTTTAAACTGATCGAACATGCTGGGCTTTACCGCGCAATAACACCAGAACGGGCCGCCCGTTTCGAGCTTTCCATAAACCAGCATGATGATCCGCGAAATATTATCGGGATTATATTTTTCATCAGGCGAAGACGTTGTATTATCAGTCATTTTCTCTCCCAGCTTTATGCGGCCTTTAAAAGATTTCGCATAACATATTGAAGGATACCACCATTTTCAATGTATGATAACTCGTCTAATGTGTCAATCCGGCACAATAGGCTAATGGCCTGCGAGCTACCATCTTTTCTCACGATTGTGGCTTTTACGTCCTGCAACGGCTTCACATTGCCAGATAAACCTTCAATGGTGAAGGTTTCTGAACCATCAAGCTTGAGGCTGGTGCGCGTCATCCCGTCTTTGAAGGTCAGTGGCACAATGCCCATCCCTACCAGATTTGACCTGTGAATCCGCTCAAAACTCTCCGCAATCACGGCCTTTACTCCCAGCAAAAACGTACCCTTGGCCGCCCAATCGCGCGATGATCCGGTGCCATATTCCTTGCCCGCGACAATCACCAGCTGCGTACCCGCTTGCTTATAACGCATCGCGGCGTCATAGATGCTCATCTGATCGCCAGTGGGGACATGAACCGTAAGCCCGCCTTCCACGCCTGCCACCATCTCGTTTTTGATACGGATATTGGCGAAGGTGCCGCGCATCATCACCTCATGATTGCCACGCCGCGCACCATAAGAGTTAAAATCCACCTTGGTGACGTTATGTTCATTCAGATATTTCGCGGCAGGGCTCACGGTGGAAATACCACCAGCAGGGGAGATGTGATCGGTGGTGATGCTATCACCCAAAATCGCCAGCACATTGGCGTTTTTAATATCCGATAGCGCACTGCCGCCCGAAATCGCTTTCATGCCTTCAAAATAGGGTGGGTTGCGGACATAGGTGCTGTCTTCTTCCCACGCATAGGTCATGGAATCGGGCGTTTTAATGGCTTGCCATGAAGGCTCACCCGCAAACACATCGGCATATTTGGCAGCAAACATCTCGCGGGTCACACACGCATCGACCGTGGCGCGGATTTCGGCATTGCTCGGCCAAATGTCCTTCAAATACACATCCTTGCCATCTTTTCCTTTACCTAAAGATTCAGTGGTAATATCCGCCAACATCGATCCCGCAATCGCATAGGCGACCACCAGCGGGGGCGAGGCCAGATAGTTGGCTTTCACCATCTGATGCACGCGGCCTTCAAAATTGCGATTACCCGAAAGCACGGAGCTAACGACCAGATTTTGCTCTTTAATCGTGTCTTCAATTTCTTGCATCAACGGGCCAGAATTACCAATACAAGTGGTGCAGCCATAGCCCACCAAATTGAATCCCATCGCATCAAGGTCTTTTGTCAAATCCGCTTTTTTCAGATATTCTGTGACCACTTTTGAGCCAGGTGCCAGCGAAGTTTTCACCCACGGCTTCACGGTAAGCCCCAACGCGTGCGCCTTGCGCGCCACCAACCCTGCCGCCACCATCACATCGGGGTTGGAAGTGTTGGTACAGCTGGTGATCGCAGCAATCACCACGTCGCCATGGCCAATCTCGAACGATTTACCCTTGACTGCAACGCGCGCGCCTTTGGCAACATTGCCGGTATTGAGGGCAGGCAGTTCCTTATCAAATGAAGCCTTTGCATCGCGCAGCACCACGCGGTCTTGCGGGCGTTTTGGGCCAGCAAGCGATGGCTCAACGGTGCTCATATCAAGGCTCAGTGTGCTGGTAAATACAGGCTCGGCATAGTTTTCATCGCGCCACATGCCTTGCTCGCGGGCATAGGCCTCTACCAACGCAATCCGGTCATCGTCACGCGCGGTAAGCTTCAGATAATTAATGGTTTCTGCGTCAATCGGGAAGATACCGCACGTCGCACCATATTCAGGCGCCATGTTGGCAATCGTCGCGCGGTCAGCCAGCGATAAATGATTCAATCCTTCGCCATAAAACTCCACAAATTTGCCGACCACTCCTGCTTTACGCAGCATTTGGGTGACGGTCAACACCAAGTCAGTCGCGGTGTTGCCTTCCTTCATTTTGCCGGTCAGCTTAAAGCCCACAACCTCTGGAATTAACATGGAAACTGGCTGTCCCAGCATCGCGGCTTCCGCCTCGATGCCACCCACGCCCCAACCCAGCACGCCCAAACCATTAATCATGGTCGTGTGCGAATCGGTGCCCACCAGAGTATCAGGGTAAGCGACTGTTTTTCCATCCACATCCGTCGTCCATACCCCTTGCGCCAGATATTCCAGATTCACCTGATGGCAAATCCCCGTTCCAGGGGGAACCACGCGGAAATTATTAAACGCTTTTTGACCCCAGCGCAGGAACGCATAACGCTCGCCATTGCGTTGCATTTCAATGTCAACATTTTCATCGAAGGCATTGGAAGTTGCGTATTTATCGACCATTACCGAATGATCAATCACCAGATCAACGGGCGACAGCGGGTTGATCTTTTGTGGGTCGCCACCCATCAGTTTCACCGCTTCGCGCATTGCCGCTAAATCGACCACGGCAGGCACGCCGGTAAAATCCTGCATCAAAACGCGGGCAGGGCGATAAGCGATTTCGCGAGGGTTATTCGCGTTTTTATACCATTCCACAAAGGCTTTGATATCATCGAGTTTCACGCTTTTACCATCTTCATAGCGTAATAAATTTTCCAGCAACACCTTGATTGAAAAAGGCAAACGCGATAAATCATGCCCCAGTGCCGCGTACGCTTTGGGAAGGCTATAGATGGTATAAGCTTTGCCTTTCACGGTCAGTTCGGTTTGGGTGTTGAGCGAATTATGGCTGAGTGACTGCATGCTATCTCCTGATTGGTTGCGTTTTTGCGTAATCGGTTGTATGCGGGGATCATACGAATTTAGAAATATAAATCAATAACGTTAAGCAATGGTTAGTGCTTTTGTGGAAAAAAATATTTTAAGCTGTGTGAATCTGGGAATCACCATCGCCGATCAAGTGGTGCTGGAGGACGTAAACCTGTCGGTTGAAAGCCGCGATATGCTTGTTATTCAGGGAGCTAATGGCAGCGGTAAAACCACTTTGTTAAAAGCGATGGCGGGGTTGATGCGCCCAACTTCGGGCGCGATCGAATGGAACGGCGCGCCGTTGCATCGCTGCGAGCATCACACACAAAACCTGACCTATGTTGGCCATCGCAATGGATTAAATAAGCAATTTACCGTATTAGAAAATATCATTTTTTTCGCTAAAATACATCGCAATACCGAACTGATCGATGCCGCGCTCTTTTATTTTGATCTCGGCCAATTTGCGCACACCCGCGTGCAGCATCTTTCGGCGGGGTGGCAAAAAAAAGTGGCGCTCACGCGGCTGATTTTAAGCCCAGCCAAGCTGTGGTTGCTCGATGAACCGTTCGCGCATCTGGATGACACCGCCATGGGGCTGGTGGAATCGCTGATTCAAACCCGCAAAGAGCAAGGCGGCATGGTGATTTTTACGACGCATGGCAAGATTGATAATGAAGATATAAAAATATATAATATCAAATAGATAAACCTATTACTTAAAGTAAAACATTATGTTTTGGACGGTTCTTTTTTATACCTTTAAAGGCTATGCGCGCCAATCATCCGATTGGGTGGCGGTGATTGCCGCTTATGGCATGTCGGTTTTGCTTTATGGCTATTCTTTGAGCCATGAACTGGATATATTACATGATATAAGCATCTCTATTTTATGGATTAATATGCTGCTTGTGTCGTTTCTGGCTATCCCCACATTGTTTGGCGCCGAGCGCGAAGAAGGGTTGTTTGAACAATGGCTTTTGATGCCATTTCCATTGGAATATATCATGTTTATCAAGTTGATGGCGCATTGGCTTTGCGCCTTGCTACCATGCGTTGCCATCGCGCCGGTCATGGCAATGGCGCTGCAAGGTGAGCAAGATAGTAGCGGGAATCTGGTGATGGCGCTGGGGTTGGGCACCTTGATTATGGCCGCGCTGAATCTTTTAGTAGGCGCGTTGCTAACCACGGACGGCCACCGGCCAGCCATCGTGCAGTTGCTGTTGCTGCCAATCTATGTGCCGGTATTATTGTTTGGTATCAGCGCATCATCGCAACCATCTGAATCGTTTGGTAACATCGCGCTCATCTCGATCTGCCTGATGTGCATCCCATTCAGCATCATCATCAGCGCAGTGATCCTGCGTAAAAATGCAGGCTTTTCGTGATCTGAGGCCAGAGTTGCGATCGCATATCAATTGACAACTATCGTTTAATTGTAGCAGCGAACAGAAGCAACTCTTTGCGCACTTAAAGTACCATTGACTATCCAGGCAGAACCATTCCAGGCAATGCACGGTGGTGCGATGCCGCTCCGATAAAGTATCGTGCCTGTCTTATAGCCTTTTGATACACAGAAATAGTGTGAGTTCGAAGACAGTCCAAAAAAATCTCTATCGTTGCATATAACGTTAGACTGTCCGGTGGGGACAGGGGCTGAAAAATCTGCGATGGCGGCCATATTGAAACATCGTATGGTTTTAACGGCAGGGGCATTAACAAGGGGACCGATACCATATCCGATATAACCGTTGCTGAGAGCCTGACAGCCGATGTTTATGGTTGCCACGTTGTGCTTGATATGGGCTATGATTCCGACCCATTTCGCGATGTGTTGCG
>JAKFUW010000287.1 GCA_021732545.1 Alphaproteobacteria bacterium
AAATAATCGTCGCCTGATCAACATTGGCGGCTTGCTCAATGCGAATCAACACTTCGCGCGCGTCACCAAAATTCTGCAGCGACACTTCGCCAAGCTCTGGCGCAGAAAGCAGCGCGCGCATCTGCGATAAATTGGCGGGTTGCTCGGTGCGGATTTCCATCACAATGCCACCTGCAAAATCAATCCCAAGGTTCAGGCCCTTATCATACAAGGTCCATGCCGTCAGCGCCATCAGCACAAACGAGAAGCCAAAGCCAAACCAGCGATATTTAATAAAAGCAATAGCCGTGTTATCGGGAATCAGCTTGATGGTCAATTTACGCATGAATGGTGCTCAATTTCGGGTTTGGTGTTTGTTCTTGCACTTTTAATCAATGAGCTTATGGGATAGTGCTGTTGCGTTCAACTGTCAACGAAATCAGCTTCAGGCCGTGTTGTCATTGCGAGCATTCTTTTAAAGAATGCGTGGCAATCCAGATTGAGTCTGTTTTAACTTTTCTGGATTGCTTCGTCGTGCTAGCACTCCTCGCAAAGACGACCCTGCATTGATGACAATTCATTTATATAATGAAAGTTAAAAGAATCCTATGTCTTTAGTCAAATCCACACTAACCATCGGCTCGCTCACCTTTGTATCGCGCATTTTTGGTTTTGTGCGCGATGTCATTATGGCTAATTTGATCGGTGCAAGCTGGTTGTCGGATGCGTTTTTTGTCGCCTTCAAAATGCCCAATTTTTTCCGTCGCTTGCTCGCCGAAGGCGCGTTTAGCGCGGCCTTTGTGCCGATGTTTGCAGGGATGCACGCGGCGGAGGGCAAAGACAAAGCCATGCGCTTTGCATCGGAATCCTTATCGGTATTATTGGTTGTTTTATTACTGCTTAACGCGGTGTGTATTATTTTCATGCCCTTTTTGCTGTATGTGTTTGCACCCGGATTCACCGATGATGCGGATAAATTCAACCTCACGGTTGATCTAGCGCGCATCTGTTTTCCCTATATTTTATGCGTTTCGCTGGTGTCGCTGTTTGGCGGCATCCTCAATTCCATTCAGAAATTTGCAGCCTTTGCGGCGGCCCCCATCTTGCTGAATATGTGCATGGTGTTTGCACTGCTGGTCTTCACGCCGCACAGCCCTACGGCCGCCCATGCATTATCGTTTGGGGTGTTTATGGCGGGTATCGCCCAGCTGCTGTGGATTGTGTGGTTCTGCAAACGTGAAAATTACTTGCCCAGCCTGCTGGTGCCGCGCATCACCGAACAGGTGAGCAAACTGCTCAAACTCATTGCACCCGCCGCACTGGGCGCAGGGGTGGCACAGATTAACCTGCTGATCGATGTGACACTGGCCTCGCATTTTGAAGATGGCGTGTCGTATTTATATTATGCCGACCGTATCAACGAGCTACCCATCGGGGTGATTGGCGTGGCAGTGGGCACGGCGCTCCTGCCGATGATGGCGCGCCAGATCCGCGAACAAAAGCTCGATCTGGCAGCCCACAGCCTGAACCGCGCCATTGAGCTGGTGCTGCTGGCAGGCATCCCCGCGTGCCTTGCCATGCTCGCCATTCCGCACACGCTTATTTCGGCGCTTTATCAGCACGGCGAGTTCACCGCACACGATACACACGCCACCTACACCGCCATGATGGCCTTTGCCGCAGGGCTGCCTGCGTTTGTCCTTATTAAAGTGCTCGCGCCCGGGTTTTTTGCCAATCAGGATACCAAAACACCCTTTATTATCGCGACAGGCTGCGTGCTGTTAAACCTTGTTCTCAACCTGATTCTCATGCAATTTTATGAGCATGTGGGGCTCGCGATGGCAACCTCGATTGCAGGTTGGGTCAATGCCGGATGGATGGCGATTATCCTCTATCGCCGCCGCATCATGACGCCCGATGCGCCGCTGCTGCGCCGCGTGCCGTTGTTGGTGGTGGCGGGCGGAACCATGACATGTGTGCTGCTCGGGCTTAATCATCTGCTCAAAGATTGGATGATGACGGGCGGGAACACCGAACGCGGGCTTGGGTTAATCGCGCTGGTAGGAACCGGAATGGGCGTATATTTTGCGATGGTGCTGGCGCTCAAGATTTTTGATCTGGCGGAAATTAAAAGCTATCTGCGCGGTAAAAAATCAACTTGAAAGTTGCAAACCCAAAGGGTGAAGCGAAGCAATCCATTTATTGTTTTTGGATTGCCACGGTCGCGTGCGCTCCCTCGCAATGACGGCTTAGCCCAACAGTAGCGCAAGCATCAAACTGCCCACCGCAATCCGGTAATAGGCAAAGGGTACAAAACCGTGGGTGCTGATGAATGTGAGTACCGCTTTGATCACTAACATCGCGGTGAAAAAGGCAGCGGCGGTGCCAATCGCAATCACTTCCATTCCCTGCAAGGTAAGGTGATCGGCATTTTTATACAAATCATAGGCCGAAGCCGAGAGCATGGTAGGGATGGCCAGAAAAAATGAGAATTCTGCCGCCGCCTTGCGATCCACACCCAGCAGCATCGCACCCATAATGGTGGCGCCTGAGCGCGAGGTGCCCGGTATCACCGAGACCGCCTGACACAGCCCGATTTTGAGCGCGAGCTTCCAACTAAATGTTTCAACATTGTGATGTTTTGGTGCGGGCTTGTAACGCTCGACTGCCAGAATAATAAATCCACCCACCACCAGCATCACCGCGACAATCACCGGATCAAACAACACCGATTTAATGGTATCGTGTAAGGTCACGCCCACAATGGCGGATGGGATAAAAGCCAGCAGAATGTTGATGAGAAATTGTCGCTTTTCGGGGTCGCTCGGCGCGCCCCACACCGCACCAAAAAGTTGAACGCGATACACCCAGCAAATGGCTAGAATCGCGCCGAGCTGAATCACAATTTCAAACACCTTACCCGGCGGCATTTTAAGGCCCAGCAGATCAATCGCTAGAATTAAATGGCCGGTAGATGACACCGGAATGAACTCGGTGAGCCCTTCCAATATGCCCAGCAGCAGTGCCGAAAAAAACGATTCCATGAAATCACGAAGTCACGAAGTCACGAACAAAATCGTGTCTTCGTACTTTCCTGTCTTCGTACCCTCGCTTAGTGCACATCGCGCCAGATACGTTTTTTGGCAACATAAAACAGCACGGTGAACACAAACAAAAATAGCATCACTTTTATCCCCATGCTTTTGCGAACTTCCATTTCAGGCTCGGCCGCCCATTGCAGAAAATTCACCACATCGCGCGCAATTTGATCTTGAGTGGCTGCCGTGCCATCCTGATATTCCACCTGGTCGTCTTGAATGGGGGCTGCCATCGCAATTTTACCGCCGGCCATATAGGGGTTGTAATGCTGGCCGTCAGCCATTCCCATGCCTTTGGGAGCATCTTTATAGCCTGTCAGCAATGAATAGACATAGTTTGCGCCATCGGGGCGAGCTTTGATAATCAGGCTCAAATCCGGAGGATAGGCTCCATTATTAACCGCACGCCCTTGTTTTTCATTCAAATAAGGCGAGGGAAATTTATCCGATGGGCGACCCGGGCGATCAAACATATCGCCATCATCGTTGGGGCCATCGGTGAAGGTATATTCGGCGGCGAGCGTTTTGATTTCCGCTTCGCTAAAGCCGATTTCGCTCAATTTACGAAACGGCACACGGGTCAAGCCATGACACGCGGCGCACACTTCTTTATAGACCTGCATCCCACGTTGAATGGCGGGTTTATCAAACGTTCCAAACACACCATCAAACGGCCATTGCATCTGTTTGGGGTGCAGCACATCGCCCGCAGCAAACACGCTGCCAGCCAGCATTACGCTTGTGATAAAGGTTGTGAGTGCCAGCTTTTTCATGCGTGCGCTCCTTTATCTTTTAACACCGATACACCAATACTGGTCGGCAATGGCAATGTTTTTTCTATTTTACCCAGCAACGGAAACACAATGAAAAAGTGCAAAAAATAATAACCGGTGGCAATCAGACTGATGGTGATGTCGATAAAGCTATTAGCCCATGATGCTGGCACTTCAATCGCGACAAGCGCATGCAGTGCTTTATCCGCGCATTGCACCTCGCCTGCGCAAAAACTCATCAAGATGCCCCAATCAGCAGGTTGCGATCCGGCATAGCCTAAAATCACCGTATCAATCGCAAATACCCAAAATAGCCATTTATAAATCGGGCGATAGTTGGCGCTACGCACCGGTGACGTATCGAGCCACGGCAATGCGAACAGCACCAGAATTGAGCCAAACATACCGAGTACGCCACCCAGCTTGGAATCAATCTGGCCGCCGCCAAAGCCTGCGATGGTGATGAATCCACCCACAACAATGGCGATGGTGCCAAGCTTTAAGCCAATCTTTTTGGCTTTCAGCGCCCACAAGCCGCCCAACAACACGGGCAAGCCAATCAGATAGAGCGGGATATTGAACGTGACGGCACGCAAGATCGCATAAAAGGGCAGGAAATACCATTCTGGGACAATATGCGTGGGCGTGACCAGTGGATTAGCAGGAATGTAATTATCAGCATGACCCAAATAGTTGGGTGCGAAAAACAAGAATCCAGCAAAAACAATAAAGAAAATTCCGAAGCCAAAAAAGTCTTTCACGGTGTAATAAGGGTGAAAGGGAATGGTATCGGCAGGGCCTTTCACATCGATGCCTTTGGGGTTGTTTGAACCAAATGCATTCAACGCCAAAATGTGCAAAAAGATCACACCGATCATGATGAACGGCATCACAAAATGCAGCGAATAAAAGCGGTTGAGCGTGGGATTATCAACCGAGAAACCACCCCACAGCCAATTGACAATCGACTCACCCACCAACGGGAACGCCGAGAATAAATTGGTAATGACCGTGGCACCCCAAAAGCTCATCTGACCCCATGGCAACACATAGCCCATGAAGGCGGTGGCCATCATTAGCAGCAGAATAATCACGCCCATCCACCACAGCACCTCGCGCGGCGATTTATAAGATCCGTAATAGAGTCCGCGAAAAATATGGATAAACACCACAATGAAAAACATCGATGCGCCTACTGCGTGCATATATCGCAGCAACCAACCATAGCTCACATCGCGCATGATATGTTCCACGCTGGAGAAGGCCAGATCAATCTGCGCGGTATAATGCATGGATAAAAACAAGCCGCTGACAATCTGAATCACCAGACACAAACCCGCAAGCGATCCAAAATTCCACCAATAATTCAGGTTGCGCGGCGTGGGGTGACGCGGGCCCACGGCCTTATCGATTGCATAGACAACCGGCAACCGAGTATCCAGCCAGCCAACCCAGCCTTTATAAGGTGATTTGTGATGAAGTGCCATCGTTATTGCCTCTCATTTTGCTTTCCATTAACATCTAAAAGAGCCGTTACGTCTGCTCTAGACCTAAACAGAACAATCATATCTCGTGAAGTAGACATATCCTTATCCCAAGATTCAGGTCGACGGATTTTTTCTTCTGCAACGGCATCTTTTAATTCTTCAACAACCGGCTTTAAAAGTAGCTTTCTTGTTTCTGGCAATTGGCTGTATAAACCTGTCAGCTCCGCCACTAAATTAGATGGATCTCTGTGTCTTTCTTTGCCATACAGCCGACTATACCCACCTAACTCATGCGATTTTCTCTGAGAAGCGGCATAAGGTATGTTACCGGTTACATCCCAACAATTTGCTATCGTTTCAGAATGCCGATTAAAAATATCAAAAATCTTATCGGTTAATTCCAATTCATTAGGAAAGTAATTTATAGGCTCTGACTTTGGTACTGTTGACATAAGCCCAATTTATCCAATCTTAATCATCGTATCCGACAAAAACGCATAGTCGGGGATGTGTAAATTCGTCGGTGCGGGACCCTTGCGGATGCGCCCAGCCGTATCATAGTGCGAGCCATGGCACGGGCAGAACCACCCGCCATAATCACCCGATTGGCCGCCCAATGGCACGCAGCCCAAATGAGTGCAAACCCCCACCATCACCAGCCATTGTTCTTTGCCTTCTTTCACGCGCGCGCTGTCTTCTTGAGGATCGGGCAGATCACCCAATGGGCACGCTTTGGCTCTTTGGATATTTTCGGGCGTGCGGTGACGAATGAATACAGGCTTACCGCGCCACATCACTTTAATTTCCTGACCCTCAGCAATCGGTGCGAGGTTCACTTCGATCGAGGCCATCGCCAACACATCCGCCGATGGGTTCATGCTGCTGACAAACGGCCAGATACACGCAGCCGCGCCCAAGCCCGCCATAGCCGAAGCCGATAACACCACAAAATCGCGTCGTGTTTGTCCAACATGTGGCTCATGTTCGGGTGAGTGAGAAGATTCCATTATCGCGTCTCCTGTTGTGTATTCGCATCGCTGCTAACGCAACCGCTCATACCATCTCTATATTTTAAAATATATCTAGGCGCACTGTGGCAAATTGTGAAGTAAAAAAACACGTGCGAATCGCTATCACCATTTGTATGGTGTGAATCGCACCACAATCAGACACAAAATTGACACAGATCAAAGGTAGCCATGCCCCAACTCGTACTCTATCAGCCAGATATTCCGCAAAATCTTGGCAGCCTGTTGCGCTTGTCGGCGTGCACGGGCATTGCGCTGCATATCATTGAGCCATGCGGATTTCCGTTTGATGACGGGCGCATTCGCCGCGCGGGGATGGATTATATCGAACACGCGATCTATCATCGTCACTCAAGCTGGGAGGCGTTTCGTGCGCAACAACAAGGACGGTTAATTTTAATGACCACTAAATCCGATATCCCTTATACATCG
>JAKFUW010000124.1 GCA_021732545.1 Alphaproteobacteria bacterium
CTATCGATCACAGCCAACCCCACCCTAACCCTCCCCTAGTAGGGGAGGGAATTTCTGCTCATCCCATCATCCGCTCAGCCAATCAAAATAAAAAAAAGGGGGAGCGATTCGGTTGCCTACTTGGCATGAACCACCCCCCGAGAGCTAGACGACTTCAGATAATCTTAAGACAAGAGCCTCGCACTAATTCTCCCCCCGCCTGCGGGAAGAGTTAGAGGGGGGAACTGATACATCACTGCACATTTAAATCCCCCACCTAACCTCCCCCGTAAACGGGGGAGGAATTTTAGCATAAAATGCCAACGCTCTCGCGCATTTAATTAAAGCTGGTTGAGCTGATCGAGCAGCTCATCGGTTGCACTAATTACCCGCGTATTGGATTGATAGGCACGCTGCGCGACAATCAGATCGGTGAGCTGTTCGGAAAGCTCCACGTTGGATTGTTCGAGCGAGCCGCTGACCACATCGCCCACGCCGTTCGTGCCTGCTTCACGCAAATTGATCACGCCCGATTCGCGGGTTTCGGCGAATACGTTACCCGAAATGGCATTGAGGCCATTGGGATTACTAAATTCGGCGATGGGCAGTTTATACAAACTCTGCGTTTCACCGTTGGTGTAGGTGGCGATCACGAAACCTTCAGGATCAATCGTTACGCTCACCAATTCACCCACCGGCGCGCCATTCTGATCGATAAAAGCCACGTTATAATCGGCATCGAACTGGCTGAGTCCATCGGTGTCACCAATCAACGCCGCACCTTCCGTACCAAAAGGTTGACCTGCAGTTCCCCAATCGACCGTGAGTTGACCTGGCACCGCGCCATTGGTCCACACCGCTTGAATGGGTTGTGTCAGATTGGAGCTGACGCTACGCAACGAACCATCGCCGTTAAACTGAATAGTGCCAACGGCTAGCTGGCCGTTTGGCAAAGTGGAGCTGACATCAGTTTCGGGAATCGCATGAACTTCAACTGCCCATCTATTTTCATCAATTTTGATGAAGCTATAACGAATATCATGGCCGGCGCCGAGCGCATCATAGACTCGCACGTTACGGCTAAATTGTGCGACAACTCTGCCCGAAGCGATGTTGTCACCGACAACACCGCTCGAATCATATTCAGGCCC
This sequence comes from Alphaproteobacteria bacterium, assembly GCA_021732545.1. Lineage (GTDB taxonomy): Bacteria > Pseudomonadota > Alphaproteobacteria > Rickettsiales > UBA3002 > JAKFUW01. The sequence continues at coordinate 1,131 of JAKFUW010000124.1, forward strand.
CAGCACACCGCTATCTTCGCCGCCACCTGCGGTTAAATAGGCGGTACCATTGAGCGAGACGATACTGGAAGATGACGCACCCGCAACCCGAAGATCCGATTCGGCAAACAGTTCCGAAACCAAGCTGCCTTGGTTGCTTTCACCGATAATGGAAAGCACACCCGCCGTGGCCGCACTGGCCGCACCCGCATAGCCTGCGCCTGTGGCAGGGTTGTAGCTTGCAGGAATCTGGAAGGTGATGGTATCTGGGCCCGTGGTCACCGCCGTAATGGTTACCGCCACAGCGCCCGGAGTGTTGGGGAACGTGGCAGGTAAACCAAGCGCGGTGATGGCTGCTGCATCCACGCCTTGAAGCACCACCGTATCGCCCACGGTAAACCCAGCCGTACCTGGAGCAGTTGCAAGGCTGAGGGTCACATTAATCGGCGCACCAGCAACCGCTGCTGCTGCGGTGAAGGTTTGACCGGCTAAATCTTGCGTGGTTGAGGTTGTAACATCGCGGAAGCGAATGGTATCGAGCGGATCATCAACATTGATGGTCAACACCGCATCAGACAAGGCATTTTCAATCGTCGCGGTTACACCATCATCGGCAACCACTAAATCTTTCAAACCTTCCAGCGTATTCCAGCGACGGCTGCCCGTTGCCACATTGGTCAAATCCAGCTCGGCAATCCAGTCGATACCGGTTTGCGTGCCGCTTGCGGTGGCGGCATCACCATTGGCAAAGGTCAGCGAGCTATTGGCATCTTCTGCAGAAATCACCAAACGTCCACTCGCCACACGGGCAGTGAGACCTGATACCGATTTAATGGCATCGGCCAGCGTGTTGAGATTGTTAAACTGACCCGCTGCAGAATTAGGCGAACTTGCGGTGTAGGTGAAGGTATGCGTATCGGTTGCAGTGGTGATGGTGAAGGAACGCGCCGCAGTCGTAAAGCGCGAGGTTCCGGTCACACCAAAGAAGGCTTCACTTGCGCTGTTGGCATCGAAGATCACACCGTTGACTTCATAAGGTGAATAATTCACCGTAGCGCCTGGTGTTGCTGATGCCAAACCCTGACCATGCGCCACGCCGGTGTTGAACACCACACCGGTTGCCGTTACAGAGGTCACGGTATAGGTACCATCCAAGTTCGCAATCGCGCCGTAAGCACCATGACCGTTGACGGTAATCTGATCGCCCACAATCAGGCCATGGCCTGTGCCTAGGTTTGCACGCACTTCGGTTGCCGCCAAACCAGCTGGCACGCCACCATCAAAGGTTCCAGCTACCGTGGTAATCGAATCATCATTATTATTTAAACCATCACCAAAGTTAGCGGTTGCAAGCGGCGTGGTAATGCTGCGACCAATCGTAAAACCACCATATTGGTAGGCATAGTTCAGGCCGTTGCCCGTTGCGATTTCAAACGAATCACCACGCACAATATCGTTAGCCGAAGCCAGACCATATTCCGCCGAAACAATCACCTGTTCGGCGTCAATATTATAGTTAAGCGCATTGTTACGATCCAGCGTTACAATGCCCGCTTCACCCGGATAGACGCTTTGTCCAGCATCGAGATTCGCACCGATTTTGATTTGCGAAGTGGCCTGCGCAATGCCGCTTGCCGATTCCACATTCACGGTTTCCAGCGAATCGAGGTTCGCCGATGAGGTGGTGTTAAGGTTTCCAACTTCACCCGGCAGACGGCCTTCGCGATCCAGCGGCCAGCCTTGCAAAAAGAAGCCTTGCGCATTGACAAAGTTGCCCAGATTATCTTGGCGAAATGATCCGGCGCGGGTGTAAAGTGGCTGCGCGGTGCCATTGGCTCTTGCGTTGACCGCAAAAAATCCGCTGCCCGAAATCGCGACATCGGTTGGGGTATCGGTCGAAAGCAACAAGCCTTGCTTGCTGGCATTGATGCGGCTTTCACCCCGCACACCACCGGTTTGATACGAGGTGGTGGATGACGCATTGACGACCAGCGTTTCAAACAACGCTTCGCTTTGTTTGTAGCCCACTGTGTTGACGTTGGCGATGTTATCAGAAATAATACCAATCTTAGAGCTTTGCGCTCTCAAGCCTGAAACTCCGCCGAATAATGCACCATATAAACTCATAACATCCTCCTAAAAAAAATTCGTATCTACCTTGGTTGTTCACATTTTCAATGATCTATTTTAATTACCTGATCCACCCGCCACGCTATTGTTGCCGCTCGTGCCGACAATGGTCGTCGGTAAATTCACCGCTCTGACATCCGATACTTTCACAGACGTTCCGGCAACGGTCAGAACCATCTCGTCGCCTTGCGCTTGTGCGCCTGTTACCAAGCCTGTGGTGAGTGTGCGCGAGGTAACGGTTTCACCTGCAGCATTTCTTGCAATCACATTGATGAAATAGGTGCCCTCAGGTTCATCCACGCCGTTAAAGCTGTTGACACCGTCCCACACTACGCGGTTTTTGCCGGATTCTTTTGCACCCTGTCCGCTGAAAACTGCGCGCCCTGCGCCATCAGTGATCACCAAACTCACCGTATTGGCCGGTGCATCGAGTTCATAAGCAAAGGGCGCAAACCCACCCGCCAATTCACCCGCATTGCCCGTTGCTTCCACTTCACGGCCAATGTAGTTCAGCGCAGAATCAAACGCGCCGCTTTCTTGCAGCTCGATTAGTTTTTCGAGGTTGGCATTTTGTGCCACTGATTGTTCGGCGATACTAAATTGCACCAATTGGTTGGTGAATTCGTTAGTATCGAGTGGATCGGTTGGATCCTGATTTTTGAGCTGCGTGGTTAGCAGCGTTAAAAACTGATCGAAATCATCCGCCAGTTTTTGCGTGCCTGCTTCGGACTGACCCGGATTTCTGGCCGCATTAATCAAATCCAGATTGGCATTACCCGTCGAGGTGATAGGTGAGGTGGCGGCTGGTGTATCCAATAATGTACTGACCATAATTCTTCTCCTTTATGTTTCATTCGCTTTCGCGCTAGCGCGATCGCTCGTGATGCTAAACTTTAATATCCAAACCCTCAGACACGGTGACCGTATAGTAACTATTCACCGGATTTATTGTTGCAATGTCCGCGCCAGTTTCATTGTCCAGCGTCCCATAACCCGAATCTTGAGGTTGATCGTCTTGCGAGTCGCGGCGCTGGCTCAAATTAAACTCCATCGTGTTGCCTTCGGTTCCTAAACCACTATTATGCAAAGCCTGTTCCAGTTGCTTCACGTCACGCTGAATTGCTTCGAGTGCAAAGCGATTATCTGCTGTAAATACAATATGGTTAGCGCCATTTTTATGGATGTCTATTTTCACATCAACGCGGCCTAATTCTTCAGGTTCCAGCGTGATCGTCACCCGATCCACCCCGGCACGAATTGCCTGCCTGATACTTACTTTCACCTGATCGGCGGGGGTTGCTTTATCGTTTGTGGCAAACGTACTTGCTTTGAGGGTTAGAATATTCGAGGCGCGTTCTTGACTCGCCACGCTTAAACCCACCGAAGACTCTATCGCACCCGATGATAAAACAGGTGGTGCATCAGCACTGCTTAACCGGCCTTGCGTCACCTCGCTTGCGGCATCAAACGCCACTTGGGGCGCGCGGCTATTATCGGCTGCCGCTAATATTTTCTCAAACGATTCGGATGCCGGATTAGTTTGCGCATCGGCGCGACCCGCCAACACACGCTGCACCACCGCTTCCAATTCCTTGCGGTCAATCGGTGACTGTGCTGAATCATCATCGCTGCTTACTCTCGTTTGCAGCAATGGTTTTTGAGTGATCAACGGCACATCTAAATCAATATCAGCATCCGTATCAATCGCGGGCAAATCTGATTGAGGTGCAGGCACAAAAGCAATCGTTAAGGGTACCGCAAATGCGGTCACGGCTTGCTCGATCGGCTGCGGCGCAAACAAAGGCACCACCACGCTATTTTCATCAACGCTTAAAGCCTCATCATCCGCTGACGCAAGCTCTTCTTCATCAATCACTTCTTTGGGCTGCGGTAATAATTGCGTAAGCGCTGCAATCGCAGGATTGTCTTGTATCACATCTGCAACTGCAATCGGTGTTGCATTGATGATCGTTGCAATTTCATCTTCTGTCTGCAGCAGTTTTACATTATCTTCAGCTGCCACAAACTCGCTAATCACCTGACCGTCTTCACCTAACTGCAGAGTTACTTGTGTGTCATCGGCGAGTGTTTGCGTGGCAAGTTTGCCAGTATGTTCCAGCACTTCATCGGTCGAAACATTCAGATAAATATCATCAGATGTAAACTCCTGCACCACATCGGCGAACAACAACACCTCATCAGGATTTTCATCGGTGGCAACCACTTGCTGCGCCACGTTGGCAAACGCCGTTGCATCAACCGGCGCGACGACTGCAGCGATTGGTTGCGCGAGTGCTGCCGCTTGCGCCACGAGCAACTCCGCTTTAATATCGTGCGAATTTTGTGCCGCTAATTTTTGATTCAGTTGATCGGAAAAAGTAGACGATAACGGTACTGCTGCCAACGCATCGGCGTGAATCTCCTCCGGCTTACCGCTGATGATTTGCGGCGCGCGGTTCAAGATACTCAGCAGATTAAGAGTCATATCACCATCCATTTGCATCACGTTCAACAGAACATTATGCAAGCGTCGTGCCAGATGAAAGCTTAGCTTAAAGAGGGAAGATTAGTGTAGTTAAAACCTATTGCCGATGAGGACGGGCAAAAAATCCCGACTATCTAGGCCGAAAACGCCACCGCAGTGGGCGATGAGGGAATATCGCCATTTGCATCGTGCACGGCCACCATTTGCGCGTCGGTGGGTGCGGCATGCACATTAGGGTCAACGGCGCCTTGCGCATTCACATTGCCTTTATCGATATGATCCCACAGATCGCGCATCTCGCGGATTTCGGCGATGATCTCATCGAGCACCTCAATTTTTGGATAACGATGCAGCTGGATTAATCGCATATCGACCGATGAATAAAAATCATAGAGTGTCTGTGCCACATCGCGGCCATATTCAAAATCAAGCGACATCTGAAGACCGCTGATAATATCCGACGTGCGGATAAGTTTGTTGTAACGATCTTCGATGCGGTTTTCTTTGATTGCTTCTTTGATCTGATTCAGATTGCGGATCACGCCATCATAAAGCATCACCACTTGGCGCGTTTTTGAAACCGTGTGAGCCGCTTGGCGATAGGCTTTGGTGGAAGCAGAATAGGACATTGCCTGAAATCTCCTTAATTTACATGCAGCCTCTACTGAGCATTGCGTGCCGCAGCCTGAGCGCTCAAGCTTTGCAGCAAGGTGTTGGCATTGGCAATTGCCGATTCCAGCGCGCTAAACTGGCGCAGCAACGTCTGACGATAGCGTTCGACCTGCTCGTCAATCCGATCAATCTCGGTTTGCAGGCGCGTATCAGTATCGCTAAGTGTCCTGATTTCGGTTGATAAAATACCCGTATCTTCATTCAAAACTTCATCGAGCGAGTTAAACAAACGATCTTCGATGCCTTGGCTTAAATCCAACTCCACCACGGAATTGACATTATCGGTGTAAATCAGTACCAGACCTTGCAAGGGTGAACCATCAGCCCCGCGCAACACCACACCGCCTCCCGATAAATCCTCAG
>JAKFUW010000188.1 GCA_021732545.1 Alphaproteobacteria bacterium
ACTGAGCTTTTGCAGACGGGATCATTGGTGTTGATACGCGGCGAGGGTAAATCGGAAGAAAATGGCGTGCGCGTGATTGCGCAGGAAATTTTACCGCTCGATTCCATTCAAACCCAAGCAAAACAAGTGACGCTGCAAGTGCATGTGAATGATGCGCAAGCCTTGCCAGAAATCAAAAATAAATTGGGCTCAAATGTTGAAAAAGGTGCACAATTGCATCTGGTTGTGAATCTTTCTGGGCACCGTGTGCTGATGAAAATTCCTGGTAGGTTTACGGTGTCGCAACAAATTTCGCAGGAGATTTCTGGCCTTGCAGGGGTGAGCAAAACGGCGTGGCTATAGGCTGCGCAACCTATCCATCGGCAATCCAATCGCACGCGCCACGCCGATGGCTTTGGTGAGTGATTCTTCCCATTCCATATGCGGATCGGAATCGGCGACGATGCCCCCTCCCACCTGAAATTCAAAGCGGTTGCCGTGAAGAATGAGTGTGCGAATAACCACTGATAAATCGCACGCGCCGCTGGCAACATCGAGCCAGCCGATGGCTCCGCTATAGACGCCGCGCGCCATGCGTTCTTGCGCGGTGCACCAGTTCATCGCTTCGATTTTGGGAGCGCCTGTCATCGATCCGGGTGGAAAGCACGCGGTGATAACATCGAGGGTAGAAGCATCGGCGCGGCGCGTACCACTGACGCTGGAAATCATTTGGTGGATGGTGGCGTAGGAATAAATTTTTTGATAGTCGCCAACGCGAATGGAGCCAGCATCGCAGCCGCGCGCCAGATCGTTTCGCATGAGATCAACGATCATTAAATTTTCCGCGCGGTCTTTGTCGCTGCTGGCAAGCTGCGCTAAAATAGCGGCATCTTCGTGTGGGGTTTCGCCGCGCCGTGCCGAGCCTTTGATCGGGCGGGTGATGGCATTGCCTTGCGCATCGACGCTCAAAAAACCTTCAGGACTGGAAGATAAAATAAAGGTGTCGGCGTGGCGCAAAAAAGCGCTGAATGGCGCAGGGCTGAGCGTGCACAAATTCTCAAAAAGCCGTTGCGGGTTGGGTGCCGATTCAAAGGTGCCATAAAATTTTCGGGTGATGTTGGCTTGATAAAATTGCCCGCGATGAATCTGTTCAACGGTGCGTTCGACGGATGCAAGATACTCCGTTTTTGAGAAGTTGGATTGAAGGCAGGTTATAGCAGGAACACAATAGATTGCTTTGTCGCGAGCGATGCTCGCATCTGCCAAAGACGACTCCCCATGATTCCATTCGATCATTTCTTCTGGCTCAAACAGCCAAACATCGGGCAATGCGATGAAGGAAGGGCAGGCGTCTGGCGCGAGCAATTCCAGCCCATGGCGCATGCCATAACACAGATATCCGAACCATTGTCCACTATCAAGAGCGGGTAAAGTTTTTCCCGCATATGTGCGTTTAGGCGTGGTCGCCAGAAAGGATTTTTGTCCGCTGCCTTGCGACACCATACCCGAATATAGCAGTGCAAAATCACCGATAGGCGGATGGTTTTGGATATAGTCGAGTGGATTTAGCATTGTGCTTTCACCGATCCGTCATTGCGAGCATGTTTGAAAAACATACGTGACAATCCAAAGAAACAAGAATCATTCCTCGCAAAGACGTCATCGAGGTGATGGCTCATACATTAATCCACGCTTTGCGGTTGCGCATCACATCGTCTTCAACGGCTTTGCAATAGAGATTTTCAAACTCCATGTGAATCTCATTCACCATCCATTTCCAGCCTTGAGGTTCCAGCGAGATAACGGGCAGCACGCCCCAGTTGCAATTGGTGAGAAATACGGCGTGAGCGTGGTGCAACTCGCTGATGCCGCTCGAATTCAGGCGCACAGGGTAGGGACTGATGCGGATGATGGCATCGCGCGTGGTGCCATTTAAACAGCCCACATCGAGGCAAGGCGTGTATAAAACACCATCGGTAAACCAGAAGATATTGCCCGATGCCGCTTCGCATAATTGGCCTTGAGCGTTGAGTAGCAAGGCTTCATCGCAGCTATGGTCTGCGGCTTCGAGCAAGGCCAATGTGCTGTTGATACCGTGGGAGAGTTTGGAGTGGACGGGCAGGGATGTGAGGGCTGGTTTGGTGTGTTTGCTAAGCCAACAGTGCGCGGCTTTGGGTGCTTGGGTGGGCAACGGTAAGGTTTCAATCACCACGGTTGGGGTTATATTTGGCAAAGGGCGATAGCCTTGCGAGCCAAGGCCACGGCTGATGGCAATGCGTACAAAGCCCTGGGATAGTTTGTTTTTATGAATGAGTTTTTTAACGACTGATTTCAGATCTACGTTAATCGCGCGGATACGTAAATCGGTCAATCCCTGCATCAAACGCTGTTCGTGGACGTCCCATTGAAACGGCACGCCGCTTGAAATACGAATGGTTTCAAACACGCCGTCACCCAGCCGAAAACCACGGTCAGCAACGTGCACAAGAGCGTTGGCTGTCAGCACAAAGCGGTCATTGACATAGGCGTAATGTTTGGGCGCGAGTACCATAAATCCACTTGCCTTATAGGCTGGTTTAGATCAAAAACCTAAGGCAATCTCACGCACACGTCCAAAGGTTTTTAACATGACCCATTATTTTTCTGCATTGTCGATTCGTCAATTACGCCTTGGCGTGCATTTGGGAGTAAGCGAGCAAGAGCGGATTCGTCCGCAATCGGTGGAAATGGACGCACGTTTTTATTTCGATGAGCTTCCTGATTGTGCCGTTGATGATGAAACTGAATCTTTCATTTGTTACGATGTGATCTGTAATCAATTGCTTGATTATGTGGCAGGAAAAGAATTCCGCTTTGTGGAATATCTGGCGTTGGATTTGCATCGTGTTATCCGCGGTCATCTGGATGAAAAGCTTGGCGATGAAAAATCTTCGGGCGTAAAAGTATGGATCAGCTTGCTTAAATGTAATCCTCAAGTACCCTATATGATTGGTGGCGCAGCCTATGCCTATAGCGATTTGCCAGAGGGTTCGGTGCTAGTGAATGTAGGCTGAAATGGCGACGGTTTTTATTGGTTTAGGTGCAAACCTTGGAGACCGCAAAGCACAGATTTTAGCCGCACAATTATTGCTGGCATCCAACGCGGATTATCGGTTGATCGCGTGCTCGCCCTTTTATGAAAGCCCTGCATTGTTGAAACCCGATTCTCCGCCAGAATGGAACATGCCCTATTTGAATGTGGTAAGCCAATGGGATGTGAGCGCGCAGCCGTTGGAAATGCTCGCGATGCTCAAAGCCATTGAGCGCAATATGGGGCGCGATGCGCGGGCACCCATTTGGTCGCCACGGGTGATGGATATGGATATTCTGGCTTACGATGATGTGGTGATGGATTCGCCCACACTCACCTTGCCGCATCCGCAGATTGGCCGCCGCGATTTTGTGCTGCTGCCGTGGCGCGATATTGCACCGGATTGGAAGTCGCCGGATGTGTCGGCATTATGTGCGAATTTACCCGATATTAAGGCGATACGTTATGAAGCCTAATCCGTGGGTGGCGGTGCTCAATATCACACCCGATTCCTTTTCAGACGGTGGACGTTTTGAAACTCCTGAAGCCGCATTACAACGCGTGACTACGTTGATAGAGCAAGGCGCAGGGGTGATTGATATCGGCGCGCAATCGACTCGCCCGAATGCGCAAATGATCGATGCGCAAACGGAATGGCAACGGCTGGAACCATTGCTGGCTGATGCGATTGCGCTGTGCCATGCGCGGGGAGTGCTGGCGAGCATCGACACCATCCATCCGCAAAATGCAGCGCATGCGGTTGCGCTTGGCGTTGATTGGGTCAATGATGTGAATGGCTTTGCCGATGCGGATATGGTGGCAGCGGTGAAAGACAGCGCGTGCAAATTAGTGGTGATGCACTCGCTGAGCGTTCCTGCAAATTCGGCACTACATTTGCCGCCAGAATGTGACGTGGTGAAAGAGGTGTTGGCGTGGTTTGAGGTGCGCGCTAGTGCGATGGGTGTTGACCCTGCGCGTTTGATTTTCGATGCCGGAATTGGCTTTGGGAAAACCGCGCAGCAATCGTTGCAATTGGTGCTGCGTGCGGCGGATTTAAAACAGGCGGGCGTATCGTTGCTCATCGGTCATTCGCGCAAATCATTTTTATCGCTTTTTACCGATGCGCCATCTGCGCAACGTGATGATATCACACTCGCATTTTCCGTGATGTTGCTGCATGCTGGTGTTGATTATTTGCGCGTGCATAATGTAGCGCGGCATGTGGCGTTACAGGATGGTATGGCGTGATGATAAACATATCTCAGACTTGTCACCCCGTCTTTATGACGGGGTCTGGTTATGGTAGTCTTTACAGAGCCAGACCCCGTGACAAGCACGGGGTGACAGTTCCAGGCAATATGAAAATGAGGGAATATGAAGCTAAATCAACTCCTCCACGCCCTTCATAATCCGAATCTTAGCGTGATTGATTTATCGCTCACGCGGGTGAAAAATTATCTGCAAGCAGTCGGTAATCCTCACTTAAGCCTTCCGCCAGTCATTCATGTGGCAGGCACCAACGGCAAGGGTTCCACCATTGCCTATCTGCGCGCGGCGTTGCAAGCGCAAGGGTTGCGGGTGCATCAATTTACGTCGCCGCATTTGGTGCATTTTCGTGAGCGCATTATGGTGGCGAATCACGACATAACCGATGAACAGTTGATACCGTTGTTGCAGCAGGTTTATGATAATCGTGATGCCCTGCCGCTGACCTTTTTTGAAGCCAATACGGTCGCCGCTTTCATGGCTTTCGCGCAAACACCCGCCGATGTGGTGCTATTAGAGGTTGGGATGGGCGGGCGGTTTGACGCGACCAATGTGGTGCTGGGTCCGGCACTCACCATCATCACGCCAGTATCGATGGATCATGCGGAATTTCTAGGCGACACGGTCGCTAAAATCGCCTTTGAAAAAGCGGGAATCATCAAGTCAGGAGTTCCCGTTATCGTCGCTGCGCAACAGCCCGATGCGTTGGCTGTGATAGAAAAAGTAGCGCATGAGCGCGGTGCACCTTTATGGCGTTGTGGCGTGGAGTGGCACTATCGACATGAAGATCATGATCTGCATTATCAATCATCCACTTTATCGATTAAAACCCCAGCGCCAGCGCTTGCTGGCGAGCATCAATGGGGTAATGCCGCCACCGCATTGGCCGCACTCGAGGTGCTCAATCAGGCGGGGTGGAATATCGGGCAGCTCGCTATGCAGCGTGGTGTAGCGCAAGCCACATGGCCTGCGCGCTTGCAAAAACTCAGCCAAGGCACCGCCATCAACCCGCTGCCAAAAGCGCTTTGCGTCTGGCTTGATGGCGGGCATAATGAATCCGCAGCGCACGCATTGGCACAGTGGATGATTACTCGCGAACACCCCATTCATTTGGTGGTGGGGATGACGAAAGCCAAAGACGCTGTGGCATTTTTGTCGCCGATTGTGGGGCATGCCGTATCGGTTTGTGTGGTGCCGATTGAGGATGAACCGATGGCTATGCCGATGGAAGTTTTGCGAGAAGCTGCAATAAAAACAAATGGTTATTGTGATGTTGCCGTATCGTATCGGCAGGCGTTACAGGCAATTTCGGAGCGCCACGATGGGGCGCAGGCCGATATTCTTATCTGTGGGTCGTTATATTTAGCAGGGCAGGTACTTGCAGAAAATAGCTGAATAGTTTCGGCGGTTTGTGATAATGTAACATTATGACAGCTACCGAATCCAAACGCATCAATGAGCGCATTTTGCAATATTGGCAAGAGCTGTGCCGTGGGCGGCCATATCCCATGGAATCGGATTTTGACCCTTACGCCGTGGAAGATATCTGGGATAGTTGCTTTCTGGTGAATGTTGAAAATGCGGGACAACTTGATGGATTTAAATATACCTATCTGGGTAGTTCACTGGTGGAAGCTTATGGTGACGATTTAACCAACCGCGAAGTATGCGAGCGTTTGGTCTATCCAAGCTCGATGTCGCTCATGCACACATTTCGCAAGGTGATTGAATCGCAACAACCCGTCACGGAAGAATCGGAATTTACCAACACCAAGGGCATGGTCATTAAATTTCGTTCCTGTATGTTGCCGATCGGTAAAACCGGCGTGCAGGGTGTGCAATATGTGGTGGGCGGCATGAAGTGGAAAGCATTTTAATATGAACGATGTGGCGTTTGAAGCTGATGATGTGATGGCGCGAGAGCACCATCTGGCGCCGCTTATTATCAATCGCAAGCGCTTTGTGCATGCGGAAAAAACCGTCTATCGTGTGTATAAATCTGCTGCTGATTATGTGTTGATTGAAGCAGAATCGGCCTATGAAGCGATTCAAAAAAGTGGTGTTGAAACGCCACTTCGGGTGCAGCGCGAAATGGTATCGCGTTATCATGCGCTCGAATCGAATCTGGTGCAAACCCATGAAGGTGATATGCCGGCGGTCACCGATGTGGTGATGCCTGAACACAGCGAAGTGGTGGGGCTGGTGTATCAGGGCATGTTTGATGGTTCGGAAGATGAGAAAGTCACGCCGTTTGAAAGTATGTCGTTTGCGGACTTAAAGCGCAAAGAGAAACTCAAAACAGTGCCCACTGAAGTGGCGCCACCTGTGGTACAAGTAGCAGTGGTTGAAGAACCTATTGCTGCCGCACCCACCCTGATAGAAGAGGAATCCGACATACTCACCCCCGAAGAAGTTGAACGGCTGTTGCAGGGGTAATGCTTTT
>JAKFUW010000149.1 GCA_021732545.1 Alphaproteobacteria bacterium
CTATGGACTTACAATAACGAGCGCCCTAATATGGCTATCGGTGGCATCACACCAGCTATGAAGCTGGCAAAGGCCGCCACACTAAAACCCTCTACTCTCAACCCCTGCTAATAATGGGGGGATTACCGAATTGTTCAGATCTGTGCAACATTTCGACAACTTTGTGCAGGATAACGACCCATACGGCGAACATGACTTCGGAAAAGTCGTGATCGACGGTCAAGATTTCTTCTGGAAGATAAGTTATTACGACCTGCTCATGGAGTTCGGCTCCGAAAACCCCGCCGACCCCACCATCACCACCCGCGTTCTCACCATCATGTTGGCGAGTGAGTATTAAATCTTAACGAAGAATCATTTAACCACGCGCAAATGCGACGAATCATGCGGCTTGGTTGAGCTTTTATTATTTGAGCCGTGAATAACATTCATCAACACCAAACCAAAAACAAGCGCCTCAATTTCGCTGATATGGATATCAAGATCGCGCGCAATATGCTCTTTCGTTATCCTGTCATCTCTTAGCGAACTAAAAACCATTTCCCAAATTTTTGAATGTTCCCGCTCTATACCTTCCGGCTCTGTTTTATTATAGCCTTGCCGTGACATCTCAATGCACAGCGTCCTATAATGCCAATCAGAAAGCAGCCCCAGCTTATGCATTCTGTATGCCAAAGCCGCCAAAGATACGCCCCATTTCTTCTTTAGTTTAATCAATGTAGATAGCGTCGCCAGCCGCGAAGCGGAGGCAAGTACGCTACTGCGCGGCATGAGGAAAGCAGAAGCAAATTGATCTGCTTCTCGTTCCGCATCCTGACCAATAGGCGCACCATGCTTGTGCAGTATCAGATGCCCAAGCTCATGAGCAGCATCGAATTTACTGCGTTCCGCTGACTTAACGGTATTCAGAAAAATAAACGGCGTGTTGTCCTTCCAGAGTGAGTAGGCATCAACTTCCACCGTGTTTTCCGCAAGAGAAAAAACCCTAATTCCCTTGGCTTCTAAAAGATGTATCACATTACGAACGGGCAGTTCACCCACGCCCCAATGTTGCCTTAACATCATCGCCGCAGCTTCCGGTTCTTCACCTTTTTCCACTTCAATCAAATCTGGCTTAGGCAGGGTGAAACGCTGCTCAATCCATTGATTGAATATAAAAGCAATAGCGCCAGCGCTTAATGCTGCATCTCGCTTTGATGCACTCATTTTTGACATGGCGCGGAAGCTAACCGTTTCTTGATGCGGCACATCAATATCCTCGCCCGAAAAAAATGAAAGCGGGAACGTCAATGCCAATGCCAGTTTTCTAATCGTATCTTCGGCGGGCGGGTTTTCGTTATTCTCGAACATGGAGATTGAGCGTGGCGTCAATCCCACTTTCGAGGCCAACTCCTTCTTGGTCAGCCCACGCCTCTTTCTGGCAAATTCTAATCTCGATGGGTTGAACATAGGTTTTATTAAGCCTTGCGTTGTAGTATAATTTCTTGTTCCGGCGCGAAGTTTTCGGTTGTGTCAGTTAGATCATCGGGATCGATAGTGATTTCCGGCAAAATAATTCTTTCTCCCCAAGCAACAATATGACCGGCATCATCCATGCCCACCGGCCTCGATAATTCACAGCGCACATAATGGCGCGGTTTTTCACTCGCTTCATCAATATGAACATGCACCAACAGAACCCATGTTGATCTACTGGACTGGCCGATTGAGGCAACGGGTATCACATGCGGGATAGCATCCTCTGAAAACAAGGTGCTTTGCGATTCATTGCCATAAACGGCAGATCGGGTGGTTGTCCCTTTATGAGATTTAGTTTTAGGGATGACGTGAGGATTACCAGTTGCTTCATCCCCGGTGGCAACCATAATGGAAATATTCCCCTCGGAATTCACTATGCGGGGCGAATTCTTTATGTCTTTGCGATCCCATCCACGCGCAATTAGAAATTCTCTGATGGCACGAACACTTGCATTCCATCCAATAAAGCCGGGAGCGGTAGGCGCGTCGTTTGCGGTGCATGAGGCTTGGGCCAAAAAGTTTGCCTTCGCCGCTTCCTGTAATTCGTGGACTTGCAAACCAAGCCGCTCTAAGGTGGTTTCTACATCTTGGGCTTCTTTATGGATAAGAATTTGCTGCATTTTTTATGTTCCTATGCTGATTGACTTCTCCTTTTCCTACCTCAAGTGAGGGAGAAAAACAAGAAGTAAATCGCTTGCACATGCTTTTTTATCTATCGATTTTCATGCAGCCGCTACCAACGGCTCCCACTGAAAGCTTCTGCCATCAAGCATAGGCGGCGTTTCTAACATCTTGCCTAATCCCTGCAAGGCATCTATAAACTGGCATAAGTGGTTCGATGTTACTCCATTAGGGACCACCACCCTATGCCCTGCGGGCTTCGGGTGGCAGGCCACCTACTTGGGTGGACTGACGCACGGAACCGCAACTTAGGCGTAGGAGTGTCGCCCGAAGCTCCACTTGGAGCGTAGGGGGACTGGAGGGTTTATGTACTATGTTTACTTCCTCGAAATGAACAACGGCGACATTTACGTTGGGTCGACGCCCGACCTCAAACGCAGGTTTGACTCTCATCAAAAAGGGCAAGTTCTATCTACCAAAGCACACTGCCCTGTAAGATTGAAAGCGTATGTCGCTGTTGAGACAGAAAAGAAAGCGAGAGAGTTAGAAAAATATTTCAAATCTGGCTCTGGTAAGGCCATTGCCATCAAGAGATTTTTATAGATGAATATTCGTTACGCTACATCATCAGACCAACAATGGATTGTTGAACACGATCAACATGTATCGGCTCAATGGATTGAGCGTTGTCTGCAAAAACGGGAAATCATTATCGCAATTGCTGACACTGATCCTTTAGGGTTCATGCGGTTCAGCTATTTCTGGGGCAAAATTCCTTACATGGATATGGTTTGGGTCATGCCTGAAGATAGATGCAAAGGCGTTGGTACTGCCTTATGTCGTTTTTGGCAGCAGGAAATGCAGCAAAAAGACTATACATTACTTATGACCTCTTCCATGCAGAATGAACCGGAGGCACAATCATGGCATTTACGAAATGGCTTTACGCAATCGGGACAGTTGACATTCGGACAAGTGCAAACGGTTCCGGAAGTATTTTTCGTAAAGGATATTAAGAGCGACCGCTCTTGCAACCATTTGTAAAATCTTCAATATGCACTCCGGCTGGGTTCTGAATGTATCTACCAGCCCCCACCACGCTTCGCCCTGGCGGGCTACGCGTGGCGCTGCCATGCGAAGCACCATCGACTTGGGCGAAGCAGTGTCCGGCGTAGCTCGTAGAGCGAAGGACGGACTGGTTGAATAGGTTCTGAATCACCAATCTACACTCCGACTGGATTCTGAATGTATCTACCAGCCACCACCACTCTCCCTTTCAAAAAATCAGATGTGGGCTTACTGCCGAGTAAAGCGGTTCTAGGATTTTGCCCTGATTTTGAGATTGAACCATTTAACACTATTGTTTTTCCACTATAATTTACAGTGTACTATCCGACTCCTCTGGGGTCGCTGGGAGGCGGGACATAGAACATCTTGCGTATTATCCGTAATTTGTGTAAAATGAGGGAAATAGGAGATGCCCTTATGATTACTGTTCCTTCCAGCGAGTTTTCAAAGAACTTTGGCCGTTACCGTGAAGCCGCGCAGCGTGAGCCAGTGGCGGTTACTAGCCATGATCGTGTGACAGGTTATTTTGTTTCCGGCACGGATTACGAAGCCTATTTGCGGATGAAAGCACAGATGCCTAAGGCCTACGCCGTCGAAGCGCTTTCCGAGGAGACCATACGGGCGATTGCTGCCAGCAAAATGGATGCAAAGTACGATCACCTCAACAGCCTGCTCGACGACTAACCTTCCATGGCAATACCCAATCCAGAACCCGGCCTCGTGATTTCCTACGCCTATTTGTGGCGCAGGGAGTTTGAGGAAGGTCAGGAGGAAGGCCGCAAGAACCGCCCGTGCGTCATCGTGTTATCGGTAGAGAAACATGATAGCGGCACGCAAGTCACCGTTGCACCCATCACCCATTCGCCGCCATCCTCTGGTACTCCCTGTCTGGAAATTCCCCTGCGAGTGAAGCAGTACCTTGGGTTGGATGATGACCGCTCATGGGTGATCCTGGGTGAAGTCAATCAGTTCGTATGGCCGGGTTATGATCTGCGCCCCATTCCCGGCAAACAGGGTGAAATGACCTATGGCTTTTTGCCGCCACGCTTATTCGATCAAATCCGCAGTGGCATTTTGGATATTATCGTTAAGCGACGCGGTAACATCACACCGCGCGATTAAGCTGCAAGCAGCATCGGCTCAAACTTGAATGCTTTTTTCTCAAATTTTACAGGGCTCTAAATATCTTGCCCATCTCGTTCATGGCGTTTACAAAGACCACTAATTGGTTCGCTCCGACTCCGCTGCCGACCACCATTCCTTCAAGGTGTATTTAAAAACATTCATCAAATTGTCATAATTATCCATTCTTTTTCTGTTAAGGTTAACAACAATTAACATTTTGGGGGATTCTGATGTCATCAGATGACAACGTAACATTGAGATCTGGGATATTGAATAAATTCCTATCGCTCAAAGAAGCGAGCAAAGCGGATCCTCTTGCTGAATTCAAGGTTGGAGTGGCCGCTCAGGTGCTGGATCCTTTGCTGTATAAAGAAGTTGAGGTGGAATCGCAGAGAAAAGCGTCTGCACGTTCTCGTCCACCAAGATTGGGAACTATTGCCGCAACAACAGACGATATATTAAATAGATTAGAATCGCTTAAAACGGTTGATGATTTAGTGGTGTGGGCAAAAACAAAAGAGGCGATGGGAGATAAAGGCATTATTTATAAAGCGCTCGCATTCGGAAAGCATTTCACGCAATTTCCAGCGCAAGGATCCAACTTTGTCAATTATCTGGATTATGGGCAACTGTGCCAAACTCCTTCCGTCAGCGACACGTTGATGGGCAGAATGACGGTGGCAGCCATTGAGCTTGGCCGAGCTGATTTGCTGGAACTTGCTAAGTCGCGTGCTGGCGTTGCGGTGATTGCCTCTGTTCCACCGGTTAGCGCGGCACAAGCAAGAGCAGGTAATGTTCAGGAAGGCTACAGACCGATGAAAGATCGCTTGAATCTGATGGGGCATTTCTTCCCATCGGCACCGCTTGCACATGAGATGTTACCTTTAACAGATGAAAATGTGGCACGACTTAAGTCCGAAGACATTTATGGCGCGCAATATCTGCAGGCTTCTACGATTGAGCACGCCGGAAAAGTTGGTGCCATAGGCATGGTACGATAATAAAATATATAAAAGGAGATAGAGTTATGAACGACCACGCACAAGCCTATATTAAGGGATGGGAAACGACAGGAAAGTCAATGTATGGCAAAACAGCTGTCATAACCGGCGGCACGGATGGTATTGGGCTGGCGGTTGGCGAAGAATTGCTCAATCGTGGTGCGAAAGTTATGTTTCTTGGGCTTATTTTACCTGAAAAAAACAAAGACGGCAAAGTAACGAAGCCACAATGGACGGTACGAAAAGAGTTTAACGAAAAACTAAAGGGTTTTGAAAATAAATATGGTGCAGGGCATGTCATGCTCTCGGAAACAGATGTAACGAAAACAGTCGATTTAGAAACTGCGATGCAGCGCGCTGCACATGACCTTGACGGAACTGGAAAAATCGATTTTTTGTTAAATAATGCAGGTATTCAGCGCCAAGCACCAATTGACAAGCAAACTCCTGAAACATGGAATGCCGTGATCGGGATTAACCTAACGGGTAAGTTTAATTCCACCTATGCCGCACTGCCTTTCATGAAAGAGCATGGCGGGCATATCATCAACACCTCTTCGGTGCATGGGCATGTGGGTTCAGATGAACGCGCTCCTTATTGCGCGGCGATGCACGGCACGATTGGTTTCACCAAATCGATCGCAGCAGATTGTTCGCAATGGGGTATTAAGGTGAACAGTATTAGCCCTGCTTTTATTGAAACCGAATTAGGGCTTAACCCCCTACGAGCTAGAATAGCCAGTGGAAAAGCCAAAGATATGGCAGAGGCAACTGAATGGCGTATTGGTAAACAGGGTGGAAACTGGTTGCAAATGCCCGATGTGGTAAAAGAATATGCCGATTTGCTAGATGGAACTAAGAAAATTGCCAGTGGCGCAGATATTCTGGTCGGCAAAGAAAGTGAAATCTATGTTGATAACGCACATAAAGATACAGCATGGACAAAAACAGGAGTTGGGCCTGATGGCAAACCGGTTACATCTCCTGCATCAGTTGGGATTGTCATTTTCGAGCCTGCTCTAAAGGCTGAATATCAAGGTGTAACGAATAAATTAGGCTTGAGTGCAGAGGAAGCCGCAAAACCTGCAACGGTTGCCCTTACAGACGGTGCTGAAAAATTTGGAGTGTTAGACAGAATTCATGCGGCCAACTTGGTAAGAGGCACTTAATAACGATTATTTTTCTTATCCAGTTAAATATATTTACAATCAAAGCCCTATGCTGCGCTGCAACATAACCCTCTGATTCCCCTCATTATTACAGTCATGTGAAGTTTTGCGTAATGAGGGTGCTTTTGCTATGGAATCAGCTCTGCGCCTG
>JAKFUW010000161.1 GCA_021732545.1 Alphaproteobacteria bacterium
GGATAATTGAATGGTGCAACGCTCAGACAAGCCCGATGCCACCACATTTTTGGCCAGATATCGCGCGGCATATGCCGCTGACCGATCCACCTTAGATGGGTCTTTGCCCGAAAAGGCACCGCCACCATGAGGGGCAGCACCGCCATACGTATCAACAATAATTTTACGGCCAGTTAAACCCGCATCGCCGTCAGGACCACCGATGACGAATTGTCCGGTGGGGTTCACATAAAATTGATCCTCAGGGCACATCCAGCCTTTTGGCAACGCTTCCATCACATATTTGCGTGCAATTTCGCGCACCTGCTTTTGCCCCACTTCGGCGCTGTGCTGAGTCGATACCACAATCGATGAACAGCCAACGGGAACGCCCGCATTATAAATGAGGCTCACCTGGCTTTTGGCATCGGGGCGCAACATCGGTTCTTTGCCAGCGTGGCGCGCGGCTGACATCAGCTCCAGAATTTTGCTGGAAAGCTTGATGGGAGCAGGCATGAGTTCGGGTGTTTCGCGGCACGCATAGCCAAACATAATGCCTTGGTCGCCAGCGCCTTCGTCTTTACCCGCACCCGCATCCACGCCCATCGCAATATCGGCGGATTGTTCGTGCACAAAATTATGGATGTTTAAATAACGCCAATCGAAGCCCTCTTGCGTGTAGCCAATCTCTTTGACTTTTTCACGCGCGATGTCGTCCATCCGCCCTTTGGTCACATTTTCAGCACCACGCATTTCGCCCGCAATCACAATCTGGTTGGTGGTGGCGAGCACCTCGATGGCAGCGCGGCCTTCGGGGTTGTCGGCCAAAATCGCATCGACAATCGCATCGGAAATTTGATCGCACACTTTATCGGGGTGGCCTTCGGAAACTGATTCGCTGGTAAAAGTATATTCGGGGCGGTAGTGATATTCATCGTTCACGTGCATCTCCATGGCTTGTCAAAAAACGAGTATTGATAGCCATTTGTAAACAG
Source organism: Alphaproteobacteria bacterium (assembly GCA_021732545.1). Lineage (GTDB taxonomy): Bacteria > Pseudomonadota > Alphaproteobacteria > Rickettsiales > UBA3002 > JAKFUW01. The sequence goes on from JAKFUW010000161.1 coordinate 975, forward strand.
GTCAAGCGCAGAATGCATTATTTAGTATTTCTCCACATTCGTCATGCCGAACTTGTTTCGGCATCTATTCGAAATGATCCTGAAACAAGTTCAGGATGACAGTCATGCGAATAAAAAAACAAAGTGATTTATTGATCTTCTTCGCGCTCGGCGAGGTTTTTCACCAGATCGAAGACGCTTTTGCGCACACGTGGCGAAGAAATTTTGTAATAAGCGCGCATCATTTCCATCGTCTCGCGGCTGGACATTTGCTCATGCTCAAATTCCGGCGAGCTGGATTCTGCCATCATATAGTCGTTTTCTTCACCGACTTGCGCTTCAAATCCATCAAAAAAATACGAGACCGGAACTTTTAAAATTTTGGAAAATTCAAACAAGCGGCTTGAACCCATGCGGTTTGCGCCGCGCTCATATTTTTGAATTTGCTGGAAGGTCACGCCAATGGCGTTGCCCACTACTTCTTGGCTTAACCCTTGAATGGTGCGGCGTAAACGTAAGCGTTTGCCGACATGAATATCGACCGGATGCGGGGCTGAATCTGTTTTATCCTGTGCCAAATTAGACTACCTGTTAGTGTTTCGTTAACAGTTGACTATAAACGCAATTGAAACTGTTTCAAGATAAAACACAACCATGCGTTGATTTAATGTCTAGTCGCTTAATTGGCTATACAGGCTACGCTGAGGGTTTGGCGCTGGCAGCGCGATATCGAGCACACCTTGCGTGCCAAGCGGCAACGAGCCTTGCAGTCTGCCATAGCCATCATAGACCGCGCTAATACCCGTTCCCGCCACACGCACCATCGGCACGCCTTGCTCAATCGCCCGAAAACGCGCCATCTCCAGATGTTGATATGGCCCTGTGGAATTGCCATACCAGCCATCATTGGTCAGGTTCAGCAGCCAATCGTTCGCGTTGCGTCCTTGGCTATATTGCGCAAAAATCACCTCATAACAAATGAGTGGGCGGATGTTTCGGGCGAGCTGCTTGAGAGAAAGATCGCTATCAACACGAACGTCGTCATCGCGAGGAGGCGTAGCCGACGCGGCGATCCAGTCTTTTTCAGATTTCTCGATTGCCGCGCTCTCTACGTTCGCTCGCAATGACGATGTTCCCAGTGCTATAGGGCGCGGATATTCGCCCGATTTAAAATCCACTGAACCTTGCGTAATTTTTTCAATCGGTAACCACTCGCGCAACGGCACATATTCGCCAAACGGTACCAGATGATGTTTGTCGTATCGGGCTACAATTTTGGCTTTGTGATTCAGCACCAGCATCGAGTTGGTGTAAGCGAGTGGGTTTTGCTCACGGATCATCGCGCCGGTTATCAATAGTTGATCGGGTTTAAGCAAATCACGCAACGGCTCAATGTGGGTGGCTTCAGCTGGTACCACAAAGGGAAATGCCGATTCCGGCCAGATCACCACATCCGCGTTTTTCAAACCTTTAGACATTGTAAGTTCGCGGTATAAATCAAGATTTTCGCGCAAACGTTCGGGATCCCATTTGAGCGATTGCGGGATATTGGCCTGGACAATGCGAAGTGTGATGGTTTTGTCATCCTGCGAATCGCATCGCGATTGCGCAGGATCCGCTCCAGATTCTGCGCGCATCGCTTCGCTCGCCGCAGAATGACAGTGCGCTTGTTGCAATCGCGCATCGCCATAGGATAACAACGCCAGTACCGCGGCCACACACGCAGCGGGATAGATAAATCTCCGCGATAAAAGCACCGCTAGCCCGCACGCAACTAACCAACTAAACAAGCTCAGACCCATCACGCTCACGAGCGATGCAGCTTGCGCGCTCTCATCATACGCACCCCAGCTATAGCCCATCAAGTTCCATGGAAATCCCGTGAGTACATGGCTTCGCGCCCATTCGCTGGCAAAAAACACAAACGAAAATAAGAAGGCATTGATGGTGATATTGGGTTGTTTAAAGGCAGCATAAACCCATCCTGCAATCGCTGGAAAGAATGCTAACCCTCCGCTGATTCCCGCTAACGCAAAAGGAATCATCCAGCCAAAGCGCGCCATATCGATGGTGAGTGCAATCGTAATCCAATAGAGTCCCGCGCCAAAAAATCCAACACCCCACCACCAGCTTTGCCAAAATGCCGCGCGCGGTGTGGGTGCCGCGCTGATGATGATGAACAATAGCGCGATGCTCAGCAGCAGTGCCGGCCAGATATAAAATGGCGCAAAACCAAGCGGTGCCAGTGCACCTGCGACCAGGAGAATTAAGCGCGGATAGCGCGCCAGACGCGCCGTCATTGCGAGTCCGTGCGAAGCATGGACGCGGCAATCCAATCTGCTGAACAGAACATGGATTGCCGCGCTCGTTTTACTCGCTCGCAATGACCATGGGTATTAAATAACACTATCATGAAAGCGTTTGTATCACTTGCCCGAAGGCATGACCACTTCTTCTGAACGAGTAATGCGAACTTTATTAATACAACGCGCATCGGCAGAGAGAATCTCGAGCTTAATGCCTTGCATATAATCGATAATCTCGCCTTTGGCGGGGATACGCCCCAAATGCAAGAATATCATGCCGCCGAGTGTGTCATAATCATCATCGCTTTGGCCTTGCGTTAAATCCACCTTAAGCTCATCAATTAAATCTTCTATTTTAACCCGTGCATCGGCTTCAAGCGCTTGGTCAGACGTCCATTGCATTACTGGCAACACTTCATCTTCGTCGTGTTCATCCAGAATTTCGCCGACGATTTCTTCAAATAAATCTTCCATCGTCACCAAGCCATCGGTGCCGCCATATTCATCGACCACAATCGCCATATGGCAGCTACTCGCGCGCATTTTCATCAGCAGATCGATGATTTTCATCGAGTGCGGCACAAACAAAATATCGCGCTTAAGTTCGCTTAAATTAAATTCCGTGTTCGATACGAGCGTGAGGAAAAAGTCTTTGATGTGGATAAAACCGGTGACATGATCGAGCGAATCGCTGTAAATCGGCACGCGGGTATGGCGGTGTTCGGCGATATGCGCTTTCATTTGCTCGGTTGTCACCGATTCGGAAACCGCCAGAATATCGGTGCGCGGGATCATCACATCGCCCACTTTCAGCTCGCCAAACGCAATCATATTGCGAAGTAAGCTGCGTTGCTCGGAGGAGACCGAAACGCCTTCTTCGCTTTCGTGCTCATCGAGTACTTCCTGCAGCGCTTCCTTGAGTGTCACATCGGGTTTGCTGAATGCCTCACGCATCCATTTACCAAACATAACCAACGGGGAAGCATCGGGGATAGATGGTTTTTCAAACTTAACCCCCGACAAGGTCGAGGGTGCGGTACTAGGACCGTCGGGTTCTGCGGGCATGATTCTCTTTACCTGTAATTGACTCACAACTATTATCTTAAGGCTTATTGTAGGGGTTTTCAATAGCTAGCTTTGATAAAATTTCAATTTCGAGCGATTCCATGATCAGAGCATCCGCTTCATCTTCATGGTCAAACCCCAGTAAATGAAGGGTTCCATGCACAATCAGATGGGTGGTGTGGGTTTTGAGGGTTTTATGTTGCGCAAGCGCCTCGCGCGCGATGGTCTCAAAAGCCAAAATCACATCGCCTAGTTCATTTGCCTCATCGGATGGGAACGACAGCACATTGGTGGGTTTGTTTTTGCCACGAAAATCATGGTTGAGCGATTGGATAGTTGCATCATCGGCTAACACGAGCGCCACCTGCCCTTTTTTCATGACCTTGGCTGTTTTCAGTGTAAGTGCGACAATATCGTCAAATGGCAGACTAACATAGCGCCACTGCGGCGATTGGCGGATGAGAGTTGTGGTCATGGTTTAATGTCATTCCCGCGAAAGCGGGAATCTAGTTCATCCGCTGATTCTGTTTGCGAAAGCACTCGAAGAAAACTAGCAGAAAAGACACGCCTCATTCATTAACCGGTGGATAGGCAATCCCAATCTTGGCAAAAACCTCTTCAGCAGGATAAACTCGGCCTGCTTTAACATCTTCAAGGCCTTGGATAATGGCCTCATTCAGGGCAACCACATCAATATCAGGATTAACTCCGTAATCTTCCAGTGACAGTAAAACGGCAGGCTTTGAACCAGGGCGTATAATCAAAACCGGCTCATGGCTGGTATTGACCAGATCCATATAAGCCGATAAATTCTGACTAGCCTCTGAGTAAGTTGTTTCTTTCATAAGTCTTATTTTATATTTTTCCGTTTTCTCACGCAAGCCATAAAAATTAACCCTCTTGCGCTTCCATCGATTCCTGGCGTTGTTTTTCCCATTCATCATAGGCTTGCACAATTTTGGCGGCAAGATCATGTCGCACCACATCGGTGTTTGAAAAACGCATCACTTCAATGCCATCAATGCTTTCCACCTTCGGAATCGCGTCGGCTAGCCCCGATTTAATATCTTTGGGTAAATCGATTTGTGATAGATCGCCCGTGATGACAATCCGCGATTGTTGCCCCATCCGCGTGAGAAACATTTTCATTTGCGTGCGGGTGGTGTTTTGCGCTTCATCGAGGATAATAAACGCGTTGCTGAGTGTTCGCCCACGCATATAGGCCAAGGGTGCCAGTTCAATTTCACCATTCGCAATGCACGCATTGACTTGTTCAGCGGGCATCATATCGAACAAGGCATCGTATAAAGGTCTTAAAAATGGGTCGATTTTATCTTTCATGTCGCCTGGTAAAAATCCAAGCTTTTCGCCCGCTTCCACCGCAGGGCGCGACAAAATAATCCGCTCCACCTTTTTGTTGAGCAACATATAAACCGCCATTGCCACCGCGATATAGGTTTTGCCGGTGCCTGCTGGCCCAAGGGCAAAGACCAGCTCATGATCGAACAACGCGCGGATGTAATTGGCCTGCACATGGCTATAAGGGCGCACGGTTTTTTTGAGGGTTTTAATCACCACATCCGAATCGGCTTCTTCGCCTGCGTAGCTGCGTTTTTTGCCTTTGGATTTATCCTGAACGGGCGGCGCCATGCGCACTGCCGCTTCCACTTCCGATAAGCTCACATCCACCCCTTTTTCAATCTGGGCATAGAGTTTATTTAAAATTTGCTCGGCGGCTTCAATATCGCGGCGCTTACCGCTGATGCTCACCATGTTTCCGCGCGACACCATATCGACATTCAGCGCTTCGCCGATATGATCGAGATGCTCATCATGATCGCCATATAAAATCGGCAGATGCGCGTTATTATCGAAGAACAAATTGGCGGTTTCGGTGTCTTTGGTGGCGTGGCGTGCGAGTTTGGACATGGGTGCTCTCATTTAAGGCGTTAAGTCGTTAGGGCGTTAGCGGTGATTTTCCTCCCCCTTTGGGGGAGGTTAGGTGGGGGTAACCGCACATTAAAAGCCCACGCGTTTATCCACCCTCACCCTGCCCTCTCCCAGAGGGAGAGGGTTCTCAGCGCTTAACGGCTCCACCAATTTCCCCTTCAGGCTGCTGGCGGTAGCACTTACAATATCAACTTCTACCATCTGGTCGAGTAAATGCGCTGCATCATCCACATGTACGGCTTGCATGAAGGGCGAGCGCCCGAGCAACTGGCCTTTGCGTTTGCCCTCACGATCTAAAATCACGCTCATGCGCGTGCCGATTTTGGAATCGTT
>JAKFUW010000272.1 GCA_021732545.1 Alphaproteobacteria bacterium
GCGTTGCCGATTTAAAGCTTTGCGCAAGAAAGCAAAGATGCAACCTGCACGAATGAATTTCCCAAAGATGATTCGAGCCAAGGAATCATGACGCAGATTATCGATTACATTAAGCAGGTGATCGATCAAGCTACTGCAGATTTATATAATGGTATTATTCGCCACCCTGCTTTTTTAAATGCGTTAAACGCGTCCTTTGTTTTATTTGTAACGATATTCGGGGTCATGTTTATCTTTGGAATTGTTCCGTTTACGCTGGGGCAATGCATTGTTCGTGGAATTAAAATGGGTGTGATTCTGGGATTGATCAATTATGGTTTCCCGTTTTTCAAAGAATATGTGATTAAATTTTTCAATGACGGCACCGATGAATTAATCAGTGCAGTGATTGGGATTGCGACCGGCGATAGTTCGCCAGTTTCTTACAATTCAGGAGGCAGTCCACAACCCTTTACAAAACTAGAAGCGGTTGTGAAAAAGGTGCTGTCTTCCAAAAACATGACCTCCATTATCGGGTCATTCACCACCGGCCCAATGGGGCCTGCCATGGGCGGCTTGCTGGGTATGGCCAGCATTATGTTTGTTCAGGTCATTGTCAAAGCGCTTAAGGTCTATTGTTTGTCGCTGGTTGCCAAAGCGTTGTTGTTTGGAATGGCGCCGATCTTTATTAGTTTTATCTTGTTTGAGCGAACCAAATATATTTTCCAAGCCTGGGTGAACCAGCTGGTGAATTATAGTTTGCAGCCGCTCTTTATGTTTGCGTTCCTATCCTTCTTTATTGTGATGATGGAATCGGCGATTGATAACATCTTAGAAGCTGAGCTATGTTGGACGGAGTTTTCAACCGTCGAGGGTGGCCCTCAAGGTGAAAGGTTGTGGCGATTCAAGGATCCACAGAAAAAGAGCTCGGGTGCAGATTTCACTCCTGATGGGTTGGCATCGTGTGTGCAAAAAGGCGGTAATTGTCCTGATTTTCCAATTAGTATTGTCGATGGGTTAACCTTCCTCATTCTGGTGCATTTGGCCTATAAATTCTCAGATGTGGTCACTCAGATTGCATCAGAAATTGCAGGCGGAGGTAACGTATTGCTCGATCAAATCAAGGGAGGGCTGGCCGATGCCTTCCCTGGGCAAAGAGGTAAAAATCCAGATCGATAGTGAGCGCTTAGACCTTGAACCTTTGGTGCGAATGCGCTAAAGCTTGGCGTATGAAAAAACTCTGCATGATTATGATGATATTTTCCCTTGCTGCATGTTCCAGCAAAATTGAGGTGCTCAAAAGCCCATGCGCTGGCACAGAAGGAAGCCCGTGTGGCCCCAAGCGCCCTGTCAATGATTGGTGGCATAAGCAACAAGCTTAAACTTGGTGCTCAATCGCAATGCGTTTGTAATCGGGCTTTAAGCGATGGAATAAATGCACCATCACCGCCACACCCCAGATGGGCGCAATCAAATTTAAAAACGGAATGGTCGCGCACAACGTAATCGAGACGCCGCAGCCGAGCAATATCAGCCAGTTTTTGCGCCAGATTTGTTTGCCAACATCGGGCGTCACATGCCGCCCCGCCACTACCCGAAAAAATTCACGCCCGAGCAGATACCCATTGAGCGCGTAATAAACGGGGATGTTGATGAGTGGAATAAAGTAAAGCGGAAGTGCCAACAGATTCAAAAGCAACACCTTCAGGCTGAACATCATATCTTGCCCCAATGTCGGCCAGAAGGGTGGCTGCGGCACCGGTACATCAGGGTAGTCGCGTGCTTCAATACGAGTCGCAATGGTGCTATCAAAAAAACTCACCATAATGGGCAGCAGCAGTGGAAACATGAAATAAGCCAGAATAACGGCGAGCGCTTTCAGGCCATAATCGGCGATACTATCCCACAGCCCAAACAATGTAACCGAATCGAGCGCCCAGAAAATGCCAATCGCAAGGCTTGCAAGCACTGCGGCATTGAGCGCTAAACTCGCCAGAAAAATGCCAATCATTGAGCCACGAGTCAGGCTGCGAATGGCCAGTAATATGGAATCGAATAGTGGCTGCATGAATGAGGCTTAGCAGAATGCAGGCACGGGTTCCATCAGTTTGTTCCTGAGTTATCACCTCGTACGCGGTACGCGGGGTCGTCATCCGGTTAGATGGGGATGCCGCAATGAATGCGGCATGACATCGTGGCACGGGTTCCATCTAAAAGCCGTGCGAACGATCGGGCTTTTTGGGTGGGGGTGGCACAGCAATCTTTTTATCCGCCTCCATTGTGGGTGCTGGTGGTGGTAGATCCGATTTTGGTGGTCTTTTTTTCTCGGTTTTTTGAGGTTTTTTGTCCGTTATTTCCGGCTTAGTATTTTTAGATGCATTAGAGATGCTCGAAGCAGCAGTCGGTTGTGGTGCACTTGCTTGCGCCTCAGGAGCTGCGATTTCCGGCGGTTTAATCGCAGGTGGAGCGCTGATAGCTTCCTTGGCCTGAGCTTGTCGCGCCGCCTGACGCTGCTCACGCCGCGCGGCGCGCTGCTGATCTTGTTGCTGACGTTGGCGTTGCTCGCGCATTTGGCGTAGCTGGGCTTGGCGCTGATTGACAATTACCATTTCGGCGTTGGCGTCGGTTGCCATCGATTTTCGCATGGAGGCCAGTTGGTTTTGGCTCACAGCAGAATCCACCGTATTTGGTTTCGTTGGGTCGGGTTGCTGTTGCTGCGCTGACATAATCGGTGGTATCGAAGGCCTGGTTTGTTGCGGCTGTTGTTGGCGTGGCGGTGTGGCGTTAGAGCCTTTTTGTGCGGCCACATCCGGGCTTGCGGGTTTAAATTGTCCCACCAGCGCATTGCTCATTTCTTGCTGCTGTTGGGCGCGTTGCATTCGCAGTGCGTTGAGCTGTTGATAATAGGCGTCATCAGCCATGGCCTTGGCTTGGTTTTTGGAAGGATCGGCTTTGCCCAATGTATTTTCATTGCTGAACCCCAGCCAAAATTGGGTGGAACCTTGCTTGTTGGCCAGTTGCTGATAGCGACTGAGCACCGTATTTAATCCACCTTCCAGATCATTCAACAAGGTGCTGTAACGCTCTGTGGGCTTGGGTGCCCAGCTTTTTGGCATTTTCATTAGCTGGTCTTTCACCACCTTGACCATACGTGTATCGTTCAGGCGTTTGGCGGTGTGAAGCACCATACTTTTGGCGATGAATCCAAATTTGCCAATGGATTGATTGGCGGCTGTAACGGCAGGATTTTCCATAATGGCCGCATCCAGCTGCATCACTTTATGCAGATGATATTCATACACCCGCACCGCGCCTTTAAGCGCATCTAATATCGAAAATGGATCGGTGGTGCCGTCCATATTCAGGCCTTCACCGACCATCGATTGCCCAAGCGCGAGTTTGAGTTTGCGTAAAATTTCTTTGGCAATCTCGATCGATTCGCGCCGTGTTGGCTCTTGCAGCGAATCAATCGATTGATAGGAGTGCGCGGTTTGCTCAATCGCGTCGATCTGCTCGGCCAGCGCATCAAGTTGCTGCGAGGTGTGCTCAGGCGCGGCGATGTTATAACGATCCATCATGTCGGCGAACTGGTCGACCAGGTCTTCCATCATTGGCTCGTAGGCAGGTGGAAGCGGTTGGCGCAGCGCCCAGTCGCTAAAAGGGGTGGCGGCAAGCGGTGGTAATCGCCATGGCATCGGGTGATTACCCGAAATCTGCTGCAAAAACGAGGTGAAGGCACCTGCTTTCAGGTAAGGATTCTGGCGCTCTAGTAGTTTGACATAGAGTCGTTGTGCTCCAATACCCAGCGGTTGCGCCTGATTAGACGCCAGACGAAATATAAACGGATTCCACCAGTGATTAGCGCGCAGTAACGTGTTTGCCAGATGCTGCGCGATGCCCGATTCAAACGCCACCGACACATTGGCATGAGTGAAAATATAATAGCGGATGGCAGCGAAATTCTCGCGCAATCCATTGGTTGATTTACTCTCCCACGGCACATGGTGAAACAAGCTCGATTGAAGATGCCCATCGAAGATATCGAATTGCTGCGCATTAAACGCATGTCCTGATTGCGCGGATGAAATGGTGCGATGAACGCTCGCCCATACCAGCCGTTGCGGCGGGGCAGAAAGCTCATTTTCGAGCGCGTGCGCAAAAAGCTGATCGGTGCTTTTGAGCGCCGCGTTTAACGCTCTTAAATCGTGATCAGCGAGAGCAGAGCTGTTCATGGTTTAAGCCTTAGGCGGCGGAACGGGGTCATCATCCAGCGGATTATACCCCGAATAGGGTTTGGGCGCGGGGATGTCTTCAACAGGTGTAGGCGAAGCTCCCATTGGTGCTGGCACATCCTCCACAATCGGTGCATAAGACGGCGCGGGCACTGGCACATCTTCAAGCGCGACAGGCATGGGGATGTCTTCTTCAATCTGCGCCAGATTCACGGGTGCATCATCATCAAACGCATTGAGATAATCTTCATTGCTATCATCATATTCTTCGTCTTCTTCATCAGATGACGCTTCATATTCTGCGTCTTCAGTATAGGATTCTTCTTCCTCGTCATAGCTTTGTGTGGCGGGAGCAGCGGCTTGTTCATTTTCTTCCGATGCGGTGCCCAGCGCATAGACACACAAATCTTCGAACGACACATTATTTTCCTGTGCAATTTTGAAGAGCTTTTCAAAGCTGTCCATCACGTCTTGCGGGATGGTGCCGCCGCGCTCGGTCGAAAGCCACCATGCCTGAAATTGCAGTGGGTGCTTTTTGGGGTGCGGTTCGCCGATATAGACATGGAACGGGTGTTTCACGCCGTTAAAATCGCAAGGAACCGTGAATCGCTTCATGAATGAGCCTGATTAGGTAAGGTTTTTGGGCGGCTTCATCTTAGCAAAGATAGGGCGCGAGGTAAAAGGGAATTGTGAGTTTTCAAGCCGTCATTGCGAGCGAGCTTGCTCGCGCGGCAATCCAGATACATTCACGCAAGTGGATCGCCACGGCCACTTGCGTGGCCTCGCGATGACTTATCGGTCACTGCCCAAATGGAGTGCGGCGCGCGAAGGCAAAGTTCGAAGCATAAGCCTTGGGCTTGATGATGCGTTCTTTAGGCTCAATCACCTCATATTCCACGCCTAGCTTGCCCGCGTGCGCCACCGCCGCATCCTGGCTATCAAATTCCAACCGGATTTGTTCCAGCGTGGTGCCGCTGTTCCAACCCATCAAGGGGTCGGGCGATTGTTTGGTCGCGGGTTCAAATTCCAGCACCCAATGTTTAGTGTTTTTGCGCCCTGCCTGCATCGACGTTTTGGTAGGGCGATAAATTTTGGCTTTGATGTGCATGATGAAGCTCCTTGGCATGACCTTATAACAAGTAAGAAGTGAAGGCAATTTTGGATTAAAGCTTCGCTTTCAGCAAATCGTTAAGCGCGGCGGGGTTGGCTTTGCCACCCGTTGCCTTCATCACTTGCCCCACAAAAAACCCGAACAATTTATCTTTGCCGGAACGATATTCAGCGAGCTTATCGGGGTTGGCAGCGAACACCTCATCAATGGCGCGTTCAATCGCGCCCACATCGGTCACTTGTACCAAGCCTTCTTCTTGCACAATGATTGCGGCATCCTTTCCTGTTTCCACCATACGGTCGAGCACCGTTTTGGCGATTTTGCCAGAGATGGTTTCATCCGCAATCAACTTTAATAATCCATTAAAACTCTGCGGCGATACGGGTGAATCCTCAATCGATTTACCCTCTTTATTCAAGCGACCAAAGAGTTCTGCCGTCACCCAATTCGATGCCAATTTGGGGTCGTTATCATTGGCTGCAATTTCAAAATATTCCGCCGAGGCTTTGTCTGCCGAAAGTACGCTCGCATCATAAGGCGAAAGCCCCATCTGCTCGATGTAGCGCGTCTTTTTTTGGTCAGGTAATTCTGGCAAGCTCATACGTATTTCATCGACAAATGCTTGCGTGATTTTGAGTGGTAATAAATCAGGATCGGGGAAGTAGCGATAATCATGCGCATCTTCTTTGCTGCGCATGGTGCGCGTTTCATTTTTCACGCTGTCAAATAGCCGTGTTTCCTGATCGATCACGCCGCCTGATTCGAGAATATCCACCTGGCGGCGCGCCTCATATTCAATTGCTTGCTGCACAAATTTCACCGAATTCACATTCTTGATTTCGCAGCGCGTGCCGAGTTTTTCGTCGCCCACGCGACGCACTGACACATTCGCGTCGCAGCGCATGGATCCCTTTTCCATATCACCGTCGCAGGTGCCTAAATAACGCATGATGGAGCGCAGTTTTTTGAGATATAAACCAGCCTCTTCGGGGGTGCGCATATCGGGTTCGGACACAATTTCCATCAACGCAATGCCCGCACGATTCAGATCAATAAAGCTATGTTTGGGAGAATGTTCGTGCAGCGATTTTCCAGCATCTTGCTCTAAGTGAATCCGCGTGACACCAATCTCACGCGTCGAGCCATCCGCCATATAGAGCGTGATGACGCCTTTGCCAACAATCGGATCGAGGAACTGTGAAATCTGATAGCCTTGCGGCAAATCGGCATAGAAATAATTTTTACGGTCAAACACCGAAACCAGATTAATCGCGGCGTTAAT
>JAKFUW010000034.1 GCA_021732545.1 Alphaproteobacteria bacterium
CACCTAACCTCACCCAAAAGGGGAGGAATGCCGTCATCGCTTAAAAATACAATTTATTGATTATTTTCATTACCTTAAGCTTAGTGGCATCGCTTTTGCTCATAAACATAAAAAAATCAGCCATTTAAGTCTTCGTTAACCAATCAAGGTTATGCTGAATAAAAACAATAGGCGGGAGTGAGAGCATGAAACATAGTCAATTTTTTCTCAGAGGTGTCATGCCGCATTCATTGCGGCATCTCCATCTGTTTGGCGCTAGACCCCGCAACGAGTGCGGGGTGACAATCCTTCTGGCGATAGCGATAACAGGGCTTACTTCGCACGCTCATGCCGAAAACAAAATGCCTGATTTTTTGAAGGTAAGCCTGCAAGATTTAGCCGATACACAAGTGACATCCGTGTCTAAAAACAGTGAAAAAGCATCGGAAGCAGCGGCTGCGATTACGGTGATTACCGGCGAAGACATTCGCCGTTCGGGGGCGATCACCTTGCCTGAGATGCTGCGCGGGGTGCCCGGTTTGCAGGTGGCGCGGGCGGGTTCGGCGCAATGGGCGGTTTCCAGCCGTGGGTTTAATGACCAATTCGCGAATAAATTATTGGTGCTGATAGATGGTCGCACTGTCTATAGCCCAACTTTCTCGGGTGTGTGGTGGGATATTCAAAGCCCGATGCGCGAGGATATTGAGCGCATTGAGGTGATTCGAGGGCCTGGGGCCACGGTCTGGGGCGCGAATGCCGTTAATGGCGTGATTAATATCATCACCAAAAATGCAGCCGACAGCCAAGGTAGCGTGGCCACGGCAGGTTTTGGGAACGACACACAAGCCAAGGGCGAGCTCCGCCATGGATTTAAACTCGATGATAATGCCTATGCAAGGGTTTATGCAGGCTATGAGGAACATGATGAGGTGCGCCGACAAGGCGGTGATTTAGGCAATAATGATGCGTGGGATATGAAGCGCGGAGGATTTCGTGCGGATTGGGATACGAATGAAACTGATCATTTCACCCTGCAAAGCGATGCCTATCAGGGCAGGCAGGATTATCGCTATGATTTTCCCACTACCCGCAGCCCTTTTGCGCAAACCGTATTCGATGATCATGAAGTGTATGGCGTAAATCTGCTCGGGCGCTTTGAGCGCGAAGTGAACGAGGATTCAAATTGGGCGCTGCAAAGCTATCTGGATTATAACACCCGCGACATTGCGGTGCATGATAATCAGGAGCTGACCTATGATCTGGATTTTCAGCATGTCTATGATGTGAATGCGCGCAACACCTTTACATGGGGCTTGGGTTATCGTTTCATCACCGATAAATTGGGTGATAGTTTTGCACTCGATTATGATGAAAACACCCGTGATCGCAGCCTGTATAGCGGATTTTTACAGCACAAAACGGCGCTGCTGCCTGAAGAATTATTTTTAACGCTCGGCTCCAAGTTTGAGCATAATGATTTCAGTGGCTTTGAAGTGCAACCAAGTGCCAGACTCGCATGGCTTCCCGATGAGCATCAAACGGTGTGGACGGCGGTATCACGCTCGGTGCGCACGCCTGACCGCAGCAATGCCGATATCATTAACCCGCTGCAATCGCGCCCTACTGCCAATGGCACGCTGGTGGCGGTGCGTCGTGGTTCGGAGGATGTGGAATCCGAAGAACTCATCGCCTATGAAGCGGGCTACCGGATTCAACCCAATGAGCGACTAGCGATTGATGTGGCTTTGTTTTTTAATGATTATGACAATCTGATTTTGAACCGTGTGGGAACGCCCTTTGCGGTCACGTCAGGTCTAAATTCGCCTTATATTTTATTACCGGTCGATCAGGTGAATGGTGGGCAGGGTAATTCCTATGGGGGTGAGGCTGCGATCAACTGGCAAGCACGCGACGGTTGGAATCTGGAGCTAACCTATAGCTACATCGACATCCAGCTTAAAAATGGAACCAGTAGCGTGAATACGGAAACCAAAACGCCTGAGCAACAAGTTGGGGTGCATTCGAGGCTTGATCTGCCGCACAATGTGGAATTCGATCAATCGCTTTATTATGTTGATTCCATCGGCACGAACAATACATCCACCATCCCCGATTATTTCAAGCTCGATATGCGCATGGGTTGGAAGCCGATGGATGCGTTGGAGCTGAGCCTATCAGGTCAGAATTTGCTCGATTCGTATCATAGCGAATTTGGGCCATTTTTATATAATAGTCAGGCCGAAATTGGCCGTAGCTTTTTTGCGCAAGCCACGGTGAGGTTCTAGTTTGAAGCGACGTTTTACATTGCAAAAGCTTCATGAATTCTGCCTCGTCATTGCGAGGAGTTTTTTAGTCTCGCGTCATTCTGCGGCGAGCGTAGCCAAGAGCGCAGAATCCAATGCAGATCCTGCGCAATCGCTTTGCGATTCGCAGGATGACAATAGAAGTGGGGGCAACATTAGAAGATTCCTCGCAATGACTATAATGACGTTGACACTATGTTTTTCGCACCCCCATTCTTTTGCGGCGTCAAGCCTCACCGATGTGCAGGCAAAACTGGTGATTATTCATACCTTTGTGGGGCAATATACAAGCTGGCCTGGCAATTATTCGCTTGAGCGCAGCGGCGAAGTCACCATTTGCAGTATCGGGCGCGATGATATCACTGAGCAACTAAGCTTGCTTGAGCAAGCATCAACCGATACGCTGCACGTTCAGGTGAAAAAACAAATCACTCCATCGCACATCAAAGGCTGCCATGTGTTATATATTGCGGAGTCCGAAAAACTTGGTTTTGCCGCGCTTGTGAAACAAGCCAGAGATTATCCCGTTTTAACCATCAGTGCGATTCGTCATTTTGTTGAGGAAGGCGGCATGGTGGGGTTAGAGACCGACGTGAAAACGCAAGGTAATTTTGAAAAACATTATGTGCGCTATGCACTGAATTCTCGCGCAGTCAGCGAGGCAGGTTTATCGGTTGAAGTCGATGCGATAGAACTGGCAAAGAGGGTGATGCACTGATGGCGCTCTTTAAACATCGCTCCATTCGTCGGGATCTGGTGGTGATCATCATGATCATTGCGGTCTTTTCAATTTTGCTGACCACCGTTTCCATGTCGGTGATTGGATATGTGAATTTTCGCAAAAACATCGAGGAAGAATTGCAGCGCGCGGCAAGCATTGTGGGCGATCGTAATGCGGCGCTCCTACAATATGCCAATATTCCCAACATTCGCCGCAAAGCATTTATCAATTTGAATGTGTTTTCCGATGATGATTCGATTGAACTCACCTGCCTGTATAATCAACAAGGCGAGCTGGTTGCCTTTTATGATAAGGCTGCAATCAAGATCAGTGATCTGGCCTCATCGAGCGATATTGGCGATGATGAATTTACCTTGCGCATTGAGAAAAATCTGACGACATATCTGGATCTATGCCCCGCCACGAACGAAAAAGGCTATACACGTTTTTCAGGCGAATCGGTGGAAGTGATGCAGCCGATTATGTTGCAGCGCAAGCTCAAAAGCTTGTTTGGAAATTCAGACAAAGCGGGCTATTTATATATTCGCTCCAGCCTGGCGCAGATTGATAATTATGTGCGTGGGCAGATGATTACCGCGATCATGATTACACTTGCGATTTTATCGATCTGTTATCTGCTGACGCTTAAACTTCAAAACAGCATTTCGCTACCGATTCGAAAATTATCCGAAGCCACACGCAAAGTATCACTCTACCGCGATTATTCGGTGCGAGTGGAAGCAAAACAAGGCGGATATTCGGAAGAAATTGAGCAGTTAATTGCCTCTTTCAACGGCATGCTCACCGAAATTGAAGAACGCGATAGCAAGCTCATTCGCAAAAATGTAGAGCTGGAACGCGCCAAAGAAGTGGCGGAATCGGCAAGCATCGCCAAGTCGCAATTTTTGGCCAATATCAGCCATGAATTGCGCACACCGCTCAATGCCATCATCGGTTTTTCATCGATCATTGTGAATCAATTATTCGGCCCCGTGGGCAGCGATAAATACACTGAATATGGCAAGGATATTCATGATTCCGGCGTGCATTTGCTTGATATTATCAATGATATTCTGGATTTATCGAAAGCAGAAGCTGGCAAATTAAAATTGAAGTTAGAACAATTTGAAGTGGCCGCCGCCTTGCGCAAATGCGTGAATATTTTGATCGAGCGCGCCCGCGAAGGCGAGGTGGAACTTGAGTTACACATGCCAGACACCATGCCCGATATGGTGGCGGATCGCGTGCGTTTTATCCAGATTATTCTCAATATCATGTCCAACGCGGTGAAGTTTACACCCGCTGGTGGCCGAGTGGACGTGCATGTGGAGGTGGAATCGGTTGGGTCGGAAATCACCTATTTCACCTTCCGCATCGAAGATACCGGCATCGGTATGAAAAAAGACGATATCGATATGGCGTTCCAAACATTCGGCCAAATTGATAGCGGCCTGAATCGCAAATATGAAGGAACTGGCCTTGGGTTGCCGTTGACCAAAAAACTGGTCGAGCTTCACAATGCCAGCATTCGTATCACTAGTGAACCGCATAAAGGCACCACTGTCATTTTGCGGTTTATATCCGACCCTAGTTTGTTGACCTAAATCGCCCACTTGATTAATAGGTTGAGTTGTGCCAAACATTGCAAAATCTTTTAGTGCTTAATAGCTTAGATAGTGAGGATCAGTTGAAACAGATTTACATGGAAACGATTTTGTTGGTGGAGCGTTTGCATCGCCGCTTTCTTGACGTGATTAAAACCGAATTAGATCGGTTGCACATCGATGATGTCAACAACGTCCAAACCCTGATTTTGTATAATATCAGCAGTGAACAACTCACTGTGGGAGAGCTCACCAATCGCGGTTATTATCTGGGATCAAACGTGTCGTATAACGTAAAAAAACTCGTTGAAAATGATTATCTGGTTCAGGAAAAATCCCCGCACGATAAACGCTCAACCCGCGTTCGCTTATCCGAAAAAGGTTTGGCGTTGTGTGGCAAAATCGATGAGCTTTATCTGCGCCACATTGAAGAACTCAAAAATGGTGAACCCAACGAAGATGCGCTGGCCGATACCAACGCATCGCTCCACGCGCTGGAGCGCTTCTGGACAGATTATATCAACCGTGTCTTTCGTTAGGCCATAGGGTTTCATTCTTTATGATCTATCGTTTTTCATTATTGAGTGTGGTGATGCTACTGGCTATTGCCATGGTCGCACCTCATGCGCAGGCGGAAGATACCTTCATCACCATCGGTACCGGAAACGAAACCGGCGTTTATTTTCCTGCTGGCGGCGCGATCTGCCGCTTGGTAAATCGTGGTCGCAAAGAACATGGTATTCGCTGCGCAGTGGAATCAACGGGTGGATCGATTTTTAACTTAAGTGCGGTCAATCAGCATGAGTTGGATTTTGGAATCGCTCAATCAGATTGGCATTATAACGCTTATAAAGGCCAAGGATTGTTTTCGGAGCAAGGACCCGATGCGTCGTTGCGTTCGGTCTTTAGTTTGCACAGCGAAGCTTTCACTGTAGTGGTGCGAGCTGATTCGGCAATTCGTAGCTTTGATGACCTTAAAGGCAAGATTGTCAATGTGGGCAGTGTCGGTTCAGGGATGCGTGCCATGATGCAGGAGCTGCTCAAAGCCAAAGGCTGGTCTGATGCATCGATCACGATGGTCGATCAGGTATCAACGATTGATCAGGCACATGAATTGTGCGGCAAAAAAGTGGAGGCGATTGTGTTTGCAGCGGGCCACCCCAATGGCTCAATTCAGGATGTTACATCGGCGTGCGCGTCGCGGATTATTCCGGTAGATGGCCCCGCGATCGATGCACTGATTAAACAGCATCCCTATTACGCTCTGGCGATTATTCCTGGCGGTATGTATCAAGGAAACTCGAAAGATATCAAAACCTTTGGCGTAAAAGCGACACTTATTACGTCGGAAGATACCAGCGACGATGCGGTGTATCAGGTGGTAAAAGCAGTGTTTGATAATTTTGATAGTTTCAAAACACTCCACTTTGTGTTCCAAACACTCAGCAAAGATATGATGGTCAAAGACGGTCTGATTGCGCCGCTGCATCCTGGCGCATTGCGCTATTATCGCGAAGTTGGGTTGGTGAAGTGATAATTGTGGTTGTCACCTCGCATTTATTGCGGGGTCTCCCGAAAGCTGGATGGGGATGCCGCAACGAGCGTGACATGACATTCAAGCCTGACTAATAAGCCCGTCTCACACAAAAATCGAGCGTTTCCATCAGAGCAGCTTTGGCGTTGCTATCTGCAAACGGTTCGATATGCGCGCGTGCTTGTGCGACATAATCTGCGGCAAGCTCAAAGGTGGATTCCAGCGCGCGGGTGCTTTCAAGAATGGTGAGGGCTTGGTTCAAATCATCGGAGGATTGATCGAGATCGCCCAAAGTACGCTGCAAAAATGCTTTTTGTTTTTCGTCACCGCGCTCAAACGCCAAAATAACGGGCAGCGTGATTTTTCCTTCCGAAAAATCATCGCCCACGGTTTTGCCCAAATCATTTTGCTTGGCGATATAATCGAGTGCATCATCC
>JAKFUW010000089.1 GCA_021732545.1 Alphaproteobacteria bacterium
TTATAGTACGACTCTTAGCATGATACCATTGACCAGAAGCAGGCATTTGCCTTAATGAGTTAGCCTGAGAAGGTTTGAGAGCAAATTCTTGTGCAACCATTTCATTTGCTTTAGCTAAATTCGGGGCTTTAGTCGGAATCACTACTGTAACAGGATCAGGCTTTTTTACTTCTGGTTGAGCAACAGCAGCTGCTTTTGGTGCTTTATCTTTTATTGCGTCTAGCGCTGTCTTTAATGCGTCTGGGCTTATTTCGCCCAATTTTTCTGGAAGGGCTGGAGCATCCGGTTCTTTAGCCTTATTATACCGATCACGGAACGTGCTATAGGCGGCCTGTGTTTTTTTCCCGGCAATGCCATCTGCCTCGCCTGCACCGTAGGGCTTGAGTAGCTCTTGCTTGGCTCTTGTCTGTTCAATCTGTTTTAGAACGGTTGTTGCCAATTGCTGTAGTGCCGTTTCATCGGTACGCCAATTGGGGAGGGTTTTTGCTACATCAGGTTGATAACGATCAAGATATCGTTTCAAAGAGCCTTGCGCTCTGTCATTCCATGCTGCGTTTGGCTTTCCTAGATCCCAGTGACGATCGAGCGCTTGCTGCAATTTTAAATATTCGGGGCGCGCTTCTGACTTAGTTTGTTTTGCCGCCATAACCAACCTGCCTAATGTTATTTTTATTCTATTAACGCATATTAACATTTTATTGTTACAGTTTGATGACAATCCTATTTACTTAGCCATTACTTGATGAAAAAGAAAAACTTCATCATGCTATCCTCCATCAGGAATCACTTAAGTTGCTGATTTTGCTTGCCGTCACAAAAGTTTAATATTAATAAGGTTTGCAATTGGTTAAAATTGTAGTAATTAATACATTATTAACACTTTGATGGCGCATCACTCGCACACCCTCAAAGATTAGGGACACTAAAAAACAAACAAAAAGGAACAATAGGCATGGCAACCATCAATCTCACCAACAACACCGACATCTTTGCCGATGATGATAATGGCAATGTGATTAACGCACTCGACGGTAACGATACCGTCTGGGGCAATGCGGGTAACGACTCACTTAATGGCGGTAATGGTAATGACTGGATGTGGGGCTGGCTTGGCAATGATTCTCTGGTTGGCGATGCCGGTGACGATATTTTAGGTGGCGACGACGGTAACGACTTTTTATCAGGTGGCGATGGCAATGACACACTATATGGTTGCAACGGCGACGATCTAATTTATGGCGGCAATGGTAATGACCGCATTGAAGCCGATATCGATAATGACACGGTTTTTGGCGATGCAGGGGATGACTTTATCCACACATGGGTTGGCGATGATGTGGCCTATGGCGGTGTCGGCAATGATATTATCTATGGCGGCGTTGGCAATGACGTGCTGTATGGCGAAGATGGTAACGACTATCTGTTCTCCGAAAGCGGTAATGATACGGTCTATGCTGGCAATGGCGCGGATATTACCTTCCTTGATGCAGGTGCCGATTTATATTATGGCGGCGAAGGCAATGATGTTGCTTGGGGTTGGACCGAGAACGATACCATGTATGGCGAAGGCGGAAACGACAAATTAGGTGGCGATCAGGGCAATGACTATTTGGATGGCGGTCTAGGCAGCGACACGCTCTATGGCAGCAACGGTAACGATACGCTCCTTGGTAATGAAGGCAATGACCTGCTCAAAGGCGAATTCGAAAACGACACCGGCTATGGTGGTAACGGTGACGACATCGTCAAAACCCATCAGGGTAACGACAGTCTCTGGGGTGATGCCGGCAACGATTGGCTCTATGGTGGCAGCGATGCCGATTATGTCTGTGGTGGCCAAGGCAATGACCGCATTTATGGCGCGTTCGCACGCGACCCCTTCGCTGGCGATAATGGCGTCGATGGTAGCGACACACTGGAAGGCGGGGAAGGGTCTGATACGGTTTTCGGTGAAGGCGGCAATGACTTTATTTATGGCGATCGCTGTAACGGCGTGATTGCTACAGGTGCCGCGGATACCTTAAGCGGTGGCGATGGTACCGATATTATTTATGGTGATGCAGGCCACGACTGGATTTTCGGTGATGGTGGTAATGACATACTATACGGAAATGACGGCAGCGATTGTATCTGGGGTCGCTTGGGTAATGATACGATGACTGGCGGATCTGGCTCAGATCTGTTCGTGTTTGATAACTTCAAACGTCAATATACCGATATTAACAATATGGGTTTAGGACACGATATCATTACGGATTTCAATCCTAACGAAGACTCGATTGTCTTGTATAATTACGATCCAACCGTTGATCAGTATTTTAACTTACAAGATGCGAATGGTGGCGTGTATCTGTTTAATAATGGCAATGATTCCATCTTCTTGGCAGGTGTGTCTGCAAGCCAAATCGTCTTCTCTCAATATTTGGGTGATGTGAATGGCGTAGCGCAATACAGCGCAGGAAACATTCGTGATGCATTTTTGTTGAGCGTACAATATAACAATGAAGATTTTTACGGCACCTTTGGTAGCAGTCCGGATGTACTGTAAAAAAAACGCTGAATTTTTTGATTGTAAAAACCCTCGATGAAATCATCGAGGGTTTTTTTGTTATGAACAAACCACTTACAACGACTTGTTCATAGTCATCAAAATTTGCTTGCGCGCATTGATCGATTCGGTATGGTGATGGCAATAATAAAATAAATAAAATAAGGTCAAGCAACATGGGTGAAACACCTCTCAATTCATTTTTCTCTTTTTCTTTTTATGGCCTGTGCGCGAGCGCACTTTTAACCGTTACCTTGATGAGCGGATCGGCACATGCTGGCCCTGCTCAAGATGCAGCCTTCGATGATCGCGGAAGCTTTGTACGCGATAGCTGGGGCAAATGCGTTCGCACCAAATGGGATGGCGACGAAGACCCTTGCAACCCCACTCCTCCACCACCGCCTCCTCCTGCACCAGAACCCGTGGCAGCCCCTGCCCCCGCTCCTGAGCCTGTGGTTGAGCTTGAACAACGCACCATCTATTTCGATTTCGATAGCGCCAAAATCGATAGCGAAGGCGTCTACAAACTCAATTTGCTCGCACAGCTCGTGAATGAATCAAAACAAATTTCTGATGTTCGTGTCGTAGGCTATGCCGATCAGTTCGGCACCAGCGATTATAATGTAAAATTGTCTGAGCGTCGCGTTCAAACCGTGAAGTCTTATCTCGATGAACGCTCACGTCTGAGTGCGACTGCCGCAGACATTAAAGGCCTCGGCAAAGCACCCGCAGAAGCTGAATGCGCTGCCATTGCCGCGCGCAAGGAAAAAATCGCGTGCATGCGCAAAGAGCGACGCGTTGAGATTGAATTCAAATACATCAAGTAAGGTGCGATAGCTCGCGCATTACTTGATTAGCTAATTCGCTAGGCCGTAAGCGAAAATGGTGGTTTTCTAGAACCGCAGCGCAGCGTACTTTTGGGTATGTGAGCAGCGCAAGCTCAGAAAACCGTCATTTGCAGCAAGGCATAGTAGAATTAGCCTCACGATTTTCATAGCGTAACCAACCTTGGGAGGCCATCTTGCCTCCCATTTTTTTTACACTACTTTTCCAGTCGCCGCTGCTTTGAGGCCTAATGTAATGAGAGCGCAATCAATATCTTTTCCTAAAGAACCACCAGCACCATTCGCCTTTGGATTCAGGCCAATTAAATTAGGATGAGGCGGATTAGCATTCATCATATCACGAGCATCCGTATAGCTCTGACCCGCAGTGGATAGTAATACTTTGAGGGGTGAACCTGATTGCTTTAATTCCTCAAGCCAGATCATGGCGTCAGCTCTACCAGTCGTGTTGTTATCGCTAATCACCAGATCAGGGAGCTTCTTCATGGAGGCTAACACTTCACGTGCTTCATCATGATTAACACATTCAATGATTTCGACATTTTGTTTTAGTTTGGATTGCACCAACCTCGCAACGGATTGCCTCAACAAATCCTCATCTTCAATAACCATGATAAGTGGTTTTGACTTTAAAAGACTGGATGGTGTCGCAGTAGCTGCATCAATCATGGTGGGCATAAAAACTCCTTAAGCTCTATTCTACTATAAAGCTAAAAGGTAAACAGATGCTTAAAGTCGATTACTTCTCCACCAACGCCGCTTGCGCCGCAGCAAGCCGTGCAATCGGCACGCGATAAGGTGAGCAGGACACATAATGGAGGCCGATTTTCTGACAAAAATGAATTGAGGCAGGGTCGCCGCCATGTTCGCCGCAAATGCCAAGCTTGATATTTGGTCGCGCCGCGCGGCCACGCTGCGCACCGATTTCCACCAACTCGCCCACGCCCTCTTGGTCGAGCGTCACAAACGGATCCGATTCCAGCACACCGCTGCGTTTATAGGGCTCGAGGAACGACGCCGCATCGTCGCGACTGATGCCAAGCGTGGTTTGGGTGAGATCGTTGGTGCCGAAGCTAAAAAATTCGGCATGCTCGGCAATGTCGCCTGCACGCAATGCCGCACGCGGCAACTCGATCATGGTGCCCACCAAATAATCCACCCGCGAGCCGACTTCTGTGAATACTTTTTCAGCCGTGTCATCAATCAGCGCTTTCAAAATTTTAAGTTCCTTTGCGTTCATCACCAACGGAATCATAATTTCGGGCAGCACCGAAGTTCCCCCCTGCGTGAGCGCAATGCGCTCACTTCCTCCCCCCGCATGCGGAGGGAGATTAGGTGGGGGGAAAGCCACATGACACGCCGCTTCAAAAATCGCCCGCGCTTGCATCGCATAAATTTCAGGGTATGAAATCCCCAAACGGCATCCACGATGACCCAGCATCGGATTAGATTCCGCCAGTTGCGCTGCGCGCGCTTTCACATCATCCACACTAATGCCTGCGGCTTTCGCAACTTGCGCCATATCGGCCTCGGTATGGGGTAAAAATTCGTGCAGCGGTGGGTCGAGCAGGCGAATGGTAACAGGCAGGCCTTCCATCACTTTGAAAATTTCGATGAAGTCTTGGCGTTGCATTGGTAATAATTTGGCCAGCGCTTTTTCGCGATCTTTTTTACTGTTCGCCACAATCATCTCGCGCACAGCGGTGATGCGCTGCGCATCAAAAAACATATGTTCGGTGCGGCATAAACCAATGCCTTGCGCACCAAAGCGACGTGCATTGGCAGCATCAAGTGGAGTTTCGGCGTTGGTGCGAACCTGCATGGTGCGCACGGCATCCGCCCATTCCATCACCTTGGAAAAATCACCCGATAAATCGGGCTGAATCGTATCGACATGCCCCAGCATCACTTCGCCGGTTGAGCCATTAAGCGTTAGTTCATCACCTTCTTTGATCGTGCGGCTACCGACTGTGAATTGCTTGGCTTTATAATCGACGCGCAATTCGCCTGCGCCCGATACACAGCATTTGCCCATGCCGCGCGCAACCACGGCGGCGTGGCTTGTCATCCCGCCGCGTGCCGTGAGAATGCCTTGCGCGGCGTGCATGCCATGAATATCTTCGGGGCTGGTTTCAATCCGCACCAAAATCACGGGCCCAAACTTCGACTGCGTTTCCGCGTCTTCCGCCGAAAACACCACCTTGCCTGAAGCAGCCCCTGGGCTTGCTGGCAGGCCTTTGGTGATCACCGTGCGTGGTGCTTTAGGGTCAAGCATCGGGTGCAAGAGTTGATCGAGCGCGGCAGGGTCTAACCGCTTAAGCGCTTGCTCTTTGGTGATCAATCCTTCATCCACCATATCGACTGCAATTTTGAGCGCAGCCTTGGCAGTGCGTTTACCATTGCGGGTTTGCAGCATCCATAATTTGTGATGCTGCACGGTGAATTCAATGTCTTGCATATCGCGGTAATGGGCTTCGAGTTTTTGATAAATATCCACCAGCTGGCCATAAACTTCAGGCATCACTTCTTCCATCGCGGGCAGATTACTTCCATGCTCGTTTTTTCCGGCCACGGTAATTTGTTGCGGCGTGCGGATACCTGCCACCACATCTTCACCTTGCGCATTGACCAGATATTCACCGTAAAATTGTTTTGCGCCTGTCGATGGATTACGCGTGAACGCCACGCCCGTTGCGCTGGTTTCGCCCATATTGCCAAACACCATCGCTTGAATATTCACGGCTGTTCCCCACGCGGCAGGGATATCATGCAGTGCGCGATAGGTTTTTGCGCGCGGGTTCATCCAGCTATCAAACACCGCATGAATGGCACCTTGCAACTGCTCGTGCACATCTTGCGGGAACGGACGGCCAGCTTCTTGTTCGACGATTTCTTTATAGCGGCTGACGAGTTCTTTCAAATCATCCGCACTCAAATCGGTATCTTGCAACACGTCGCTATCTTGTTTGAGCATCTCCAATTGGTCTTCAAATAAATGATGCTCCACCCCCATCACCACATCGGCATACATCTGAATGAAACGGCGATAGGAATCATAGGCAAAGCGTGCATTGCCGGTGCGCGCCGTCATCGCTTCGACCGTGATGTCATTTAACCCTAAATTCAAAATCGTATCCATCATGCCGGGCATGGATGCGCGCGCCCGAGCG
>JAKFUW010000223.1 GCA_021732545.1 Alphaproteobacteria bacterium
ATCCCAAAACAACACTTTCACTTGTTTATTAAAGAGTGCGAGTTTAGATTCAATTATGGCTCTCCAAAAGAGCAGCTCACTATCCTTAAAAAATGGTGCTTTAATTAACCCAATCTACGTCAGCCCCAAAAACATTCGAAGCCAACCCGAATAAATATGTTCCCCAATATGGTGGCTGGTGCGCTTTTGGCGTGTCGGTGAACAAAAAGTTCGTGGGCGATCCGCTGGTTTGGAAAATCGTCGGCGGCAAGCTTTACCTGAACCTCGACCAGAAAGTGGCCGATATCTGGGTTAAAGATATTCCAGGCAATCTCGCAAAATCAGAAGCAGCTTGGCCGAAAATCAAAAGCAAAGCTCCTTCAGAGCTTTAGTATGATAGGAAATCCGCTGGGAGAAATCCCGGCGGATTATTTTATAAGCTAGCGAGGTAAGGCATGATCATCAAACCACCATTCACCCAAGAATCCGCCCGCCAGAAAGTGCAGATGGCGGAGGATTTGTGGAACACCCGTGACCCTAAAAAGGTGGTACAGGCTTATACGGAAGATTCGATCTGGCGCAACCGCAATGAATTTTTGCAAGGCCATGCCGAAATCGAAACCTTTCTCACGCGCAAATGGGCGAAAGAACTGGATTACAAGCTGAAGAAAGAATTATTCCTGTTCTCGGACGATAAAATAGCAGTGCAATTTGAATATGTGTGGCATAATGCCTCCGGCCAGTGGTTCCGCTCCTATGGGCTGGAACATTGGGAATTCGCCGCCGATGGCCGCATGAAAAAACGCACGGCAAGCATTAATGATGTAATGAAATATGACTAATATCAATCCAGCAAGTTTTATCATTTGCTGTAACCATTGCATGTGGCGCGCGCGAATCTATACACGTAGCGTTGTGCAGTATGCGCTCAATTTATTAGAAGGTGAAAGCGATAAAAGCGAGAAAATAAAGGAGAATATCATGCAGGAATCTTCTGAAAAACCTACGAAGGAATTTAATTATTGTGCATGGGCAAAAACCTTGGCTGCCATTCCTGCATTGCCGATTATCGCAGTTATTGCAGCTTCTTTGTTTGACACGTATATCGCCCAAATAGCTGCGGCTTTCTTTGCGATAGTTGGTGCTATTTATGCCGCGATATGGATTGATCACATTCCGTTTTTAATGCGCAAAGTCTGTCCAATGAAAAAGAAATAACAAAGATAAACGCATCTGGGACAGGCGAGCAATTGTGATGACAAAATTACCCTACAATTCGAATATATGTGGAAATTGGCGCCAGATGGCTGCATGAAAAAATGCACGGCAATCATTAATGATGGAATGAAATATGACTAATATCAATCCAGCAAGTTTTATCGGTGGCAGCACAGGCGAGTGGAAGGTCACGCGCATGCAAACCATCACCGGCGAACCGCTTTTACCGGTGGAGTATATACATATAAAACTGGAGCATATTTCACCCAAAAATGCACTCTGGGTATTGCGCGGCACGAATAATCATACGCGTTACTCCGAGCGCACAGAAGTCGATGCCATGAAAGCGCGTCAGGAAGGTTTGGGGCGAAGTCATGCCACCCACGCGGCGCTTATTCCCATTCGTAAAAATGCGGCGTGGTGGGCTATGGCGCAAGATGAACGTCGTAAAATTTTCGAAGAAGAATCTCAGCATATTGCCATGAGCATGGAATATCTTCCAGCCATCGCCCGCAGGCTTTATCATAGCCGCGACTTGGGCGAGCCGTTTGATTTTCTCACCTGGTTTGAATTTGCGCCAGGGCATGAAGGTGCGTTTAATGCACTCGTTGCCAAACTGCGCGCCAGCCGCGAATGGGAATTCGTTGATCGCGAGATTGATATACGGCTGATAAAAAATGAAAGCTGAAACCGCAAAACTCATCCAAGAAGTCAAAGCCTGCACCATCTGTGCGACACATCTTCCACTTGGCCCGCGCCCTGTTTTTCAACTTCATCCCAAAGCAAAAATCCTGATTGTGGGGCAAGCGCCGGGGGTGCGCGTGCATGAGTCAGGCATTCCCTTTAATGACCCAAGCGGGGATAGATTGCGTGCGTGGATGGGCGTTGATCGCGACATTTTTTATGATGCAGAAAAAATCGCCATTTTGCCGATGGGGTTTTGTTATCCCGGCACCGGCAAATCGGGTGATCTTCCGCCACGCCCGGAATGCGCGGAACATTGGCGCAAAAAACTTCTTGCGCAACTGCCGAACATCGAACTTACCCTCGTCATCGGCCAATATGCGCAAGATTGGCATTTGGGCAAACGCCAAAAAGAAAACCTCACCGAAACGGTGCGCGCATGGAAAGACTATTGGCCGAAAATCTTGGTGCTTCCCCACCCCAGCCCGCGCAACAACATCTGGCTTAAGAAAAACCCGTGGTTTGAGAAAGAGATTTTACCGCAATTAAAAAGCGCTGTTTTTAGAGCGCAATAAGTGCCTTCCGGAAGGTGATTTTATCTTCACCTGCTTTATAAAACTCACGAATCCGCGCTTCTTGCTCATAGCCTATTTTTAGATAAAAATTTCGTGCCTTTTCAAGATGCGGAAGGCTTGAGGTTTCTACGATTACTATGCGCACACGTTCTTGAGTCAGGGTCTCCTCGATGGAGTGGATAAGCGCAGCACCAACGCCGCTACGCTGGCTATCAGGATGAACACCGATAAAATACACATTCCACGTGCCGTCTGCAAAGGGTTCAGGTGCAAAATAAGCAGTGCCGATGATGGATGCATCCTCTTCCATCACAATCCACCGTGCCTGCTCGCCAAGATTACCGGCAACCCAGCTACTGAAAAGTTCTTCAACCGAGTCCATCTCCTCAGGCTCAAACAAGCCAATGCTTCCAGCCAGTGATAGAATATCGCTCCGATCGTGTTTAGTTGCAGCTCGTATCAACTTATTTCCCATCAAACACGATTTCACTTTTCCACTGTTCTGCATTCTGCTCAGAGGCTGCAACAAATGCAGCAGCAATTAAATCTGGATCAAACGCTGTGTTCTTAGCAACTTGCCCGGCAATAGTGATGGTGCTCGCCCGCACAGCATTGCCCGCAAGATAGGCATCCAATGATAAGGCATAACCTCGCAATGCTGATTTACCCGCAGTCAGCGGCACCACATCTTTGCCATATTGCGGAAAGAGCGATAGCCCGCCGCCAGTGAAAAGATACGTGCCACTGCCACGTTTTTTCATACCCTCGTATGATAACGTAACCAGATGATGCGCTGCGCCAACGCAAAGCGATAGCTCACTCATAAACTCAGCTGACGACCATTGGGTGGGTGGTTTTTCAATCCATCTACCCGCATTATAGACAATCAGGTCAGCTGTGCCAAAGGATGCTTCAAGCTGTGCGTACGAACGCGTTACTGACGCAAAATCCATGAGGTCTGTTGGCAAACACAATGCTTTCTGACCCAATGATTCAATCCCACGCTTATACTCCTCAAGCGCATCTGCACTGCGCGCCATCATGGCAATAGCATAGCCTTTAGCCGCAAATGCTTTTGCAACAGACACCCCAACACCAGGGCCAACGCCCGCAACAAGACATGTTTTTGAAAGCATCGTTACTCCTTTATTTTAAAATCATCGGCGTCAAAATCGGTGCCATGAGCATTTCAAACTCTAAATTTGTGGCGCTAACAATATTTTGGATAATTTTTCCATTTTTCAAAGTAGCCACATGCGTTTCATCAAAAAGAATGATGCGACCAGTAGCGGGTAAGCCAAAAAAATCTTTAGCGTGTTTCTGTTTGGAATGAAATCGCGTGACAATGCGCGTGCCATCTTCAGATGCAAATTGGTCGATAATTTTTAATGGTTCGGTTGCCGGAAAAGCATCGGAAAAAGCGGCTATAATAGCTTTATATTCATCAAGCCCATCAATGGGTCCTTGCGGTTTAAGCCCCGTATGCCTTGAATGTTCAAATGCGCTGTTGCATCGGCTGCAGCACTATCTGCATTGCCTAAAAACTCTGTTGTAAAGCGCTGCACAATTTTTATGTGATCGGAATACATGCTCATCAATTTCTCTCCTTATCGTTGTGAATCACCACCTCAGCAGCCATTTACCTGCTAATGCGCCAAGTGCGGCAAAGAGGAGTGTCGGCACATAATGCCACTGCACGAGGTGTATGATGGAGTCATTGGCTTCGGCAAATCGGATCGTCAGACAACCAATGCTACTTGCTGCAAGCACCGCGAATGATCCCGCCTGCAACTGGTGAACGGTGGCGCCTTTTCGTAGTAACGTGAAGATGAGTGCAGAGGGAACAAGTGCCAATGATGCAATGCAAATGGCGCATTCCATCGCGTGGATAGCTGCTCTTTCGAGTATCACCATGCGTGCGTCAAGCGGCATTAGTAATTGAAACCCAACGACAATGACAAGCAGTGCAAAAATAGCGTATGGCAGTTTAAGAAGCTGTGGTTTTTGGTAAGCATCAGGATACATAGCAAGCACTGAGGCAATCGCGCTGAAAAGCAGCAGCAATGTTAATAACACGGTCTCCAATACGAAAAAAGGGCGGGTGAACTGCGTGAGAAGATCTGGCCTTAGGCTCAGAAAGAATTGACAGCCGATCGCGTAGAGCGCAAGCACTAAAAGCAAGCGAGCAGCCCAATAAGAGGGCGCTCTAACCTTCTGAGTTGGTTTTGCTTGAGCACTTAACGTTGCTATCAAATCCATTGTATTCGTCATGTTCCAAACTTCTCTCTCATCTTTTGCATCGCCACTTTTATCGCTGATTCATTCATGCCCATCTGTTTTCCCACTTCTTTCAATAGCTCATTGATTGATTCGTTATCGGATGTCACTTCGGTTACATCCGAGAGATTATTTTCATAATCTGCAATATCAACGGTTTGGTGGCATATTTGCGAATGGTGTTTACGCAAATAATCGATGATGCGAAAATCAGCACGAAGTAGGGCAGTAATTTCTGCGTATTTATTCTCAGATGTAACCATGCGCCACGTCACTTTCGAATCCATGAGTATCAATGTAACCGAGTTCATCAAAGATTATTGAGAGTACATAACAAGGAGGTACATATGTCTTCTAGAACCTATCAGAAAAATCCCGCTCGCATTGCTGAGCTTAGCGATACACAGCGTCATGTCACGCAAGCTTGCGGTACTGAGCCTGCATTCCAGAACCAATTTTGGAATAATAAACGCGTGGGTATTTATGTCGATATTGTGTCGGGCGAGCCGCTGTTTTCATCTACCGATAAATTCGATTCAAAAAGTGGTTGGCCGAGCTTTGCCAAACCGCTTGAAAAAAACCATATCATTGAAAAAACGGACACTGGTCACGGCATGATCCGCACTGAAGTGCGCTCGAAACATGCGGGATCGCATTTGGGTCACGTCTTTAATGACGGCCCTACTGAGAGCGGTTTACGCTATTGCATTAATTCCGCCAGTCTTCGTTTTATACCGCAGGAAAAACTCGAAGAAGAAGGCTACGCTCAATATCTAACATTATTTGGAGCATAATATATGAAAAACGAACGTGCAATTTTAGCGGGTGGCTGCTTTTGGGGTATGGAGGATTTGATCCGCAAACTCCCTGGTGTAATCGACACCACGGTGGGCTATACGGGTGGAAATATTCCAAAGCCTACTTATGAAAACCATGCTGGTCATGCCGAGGCGATTGAGATCGTTTTTGATAATGAACGCCTATCCTATCGTACGCTGCTGGAGTTTTTCTTCCAGATTCATGATCCTTGCACCAAAAATCGTCAAGGAAACGATATCGGTTCATCGTATCGCTCGGCGATTTTTTATCTAAGCAGCGTGCAAAAGCAAACCGCTGAGATGCTGATTGCGGAAATGACTGCCTCGCGTAAATGGCCTGGAAAGATTGAAACCGAAATCACTGCTGTGTCCGAATTCTATACCGCTGAGGCATACCATCAGGATTATTTGAAACGCTACCCGGATGGCTACAGCTGTCACTATCTTCGCCCCGCGTGGAAACTGGCATAAAGTGAAAAAGATGTCGCTTGCAGCCATGGGGAATTCTAAGGATAAATGACTATATACCCAAGGAGTCTTAAGTCATGATGAAGAAAACCGCTGGATTCATTGCGTTGGTCGCACTTGCTGCTGGCATTTGTATCGCTGCTCGTGCCCATGCTGCACCTACAGAGAAAATCGAACCTCCAAATACTGAACTGTTGTGCTTGCTGAAAGAGTGAGGAAGTAGTAAAATGTCACTTCGATGTATCGTATCACATAGTAAGCAAAGGTCGATAACACATCCGCGCTGCGTTGCAGCGCTACTATCGTTTCATTTTGTTCGAATCATTTTACAAGATTGAGAAAAATCTGGCGCACCCGATACGATTCGAACGTACGGCCTTTGCCTTCGGAGGGGTGCGGAAATAACTTACTTGGTGCTACCTAGATTTTTCCGACATAAAATTCTTCTTGAAATACAATGATATTTAACATATGACCTTTGCCTAGGGTTGAACGAAATTACCCCGATTTACCCTAAGCGTGCTACCCCGGTGCTACCCAGCG
>JAKFUW010000160.1 GCA_021732545.1 Alphaproteobacteria bacterium
ATCTGGTGCGCTTGCAAATTCTCGTCGCACAAGGTGAAAAACTTTCCATGGCACAAGATGATATTACGCGCCGTGGCCACGCCATCGAATGTCGCATCTGCGCGGAAGATCCCGATCATGAATTTTATCCTGCAACAGGAACTTTGCGCTATATCGGAAACTCACTATCGCCTTTTGTGCGCATTGATTGTGGTTATAAAATCGGCAATGAGATTGGGGTGCATTATGATTCCTTGATTGGCAAAATCATCGCTTGGGGAGGCACCCGAGAAGTGGCTGTTGAGCGATTGATTGCTGCACTCAAAAATTCGAGCTTTGCGGGTGTTCAAACCAACCGTGAATTTATAATGCGCATTCTAAACCATCTCGATTTTTTAGCCGGAAATACCCACACCCACTTCATAGAATCACACGTGCAAGCATTGCAAAAGTCAGCCGCTACAGTGCAGCAAGAGTCAGCGGCGATTGCCGCCTATCTACTACGAAACCAGACATCGTCAGCAACCCACACAACCGCCGATTCGCCATGGCGCAGCAATGATTTGCGCGGATTCAGGAACAGTTGATATGAAGCAACATCTCATGATTAATGGCGCGTTACAAACGATAGACATTTTGTCGCAATCACTTGATTAAATTGCATTTATCTATCAGGGAAAAACCTTTCGCTATGTGTTGCAACAACATTATCATTCGCATTTTGTGCTGCGCGACGATCACGCTACATTAGTGCGTGGCGCTATGCATAAAAACACCATCACGCTAGATGGTTATGATCATCACATCAGCGACATTCAGCGCGGTGCATCTGCTGCGCCATCACCTGATTCACCCCCCATCGCGCCAATGCCTGGAATGATTCAATCGGTGCTAGTAAATATGGGTGATCATGTGGTGAAAGATCAGCCTTTGGTGGTCATGGAAGCGATGAAAATGCAGCTGACCATCAAGGCCGTGCGAAATGGAATGATCGGCGCAGTGCATGTGAAAGTCGGCGATGCGGTGGCCAAAGGCACGCTGCTAATCACCTTGAATGAGAATGCCGATGTTTGACAATCTACCTGCCGCTATCACCATTCATGAAGTAGGGCCTCGCGATGGATTGCAAAATGAATCGCAGCCGATTGCGACGGCGGATAAACTCCGCTTTATCGAACTACTCGCCGCATCAGGGCTGAAACACATTGAACTCACCAGCTTTGTGCGACCCGATGCCATCGCGCAATTAGCGGATGCTAAGGAACTTGTGCACGCGGTTGATGCGCTTGCTTTACCCGATGATATTACCTTCACTTGTTTGGTGCCTAACCTTCGCGGAATTGAAACCGCACACGCATTAGGTGTTCGCCATGTGGCGGTGTTTGTAGCCACATCTGATCGTCTTTCACAGCGCAATATCAACGCCACGGTGGAAGAATCGTTTCAGCGCTTAGCACCCGTCATGGCCTTTGCCCAAACGCATAATATTACGGTGCGCGGTTACCTCTCCACCGTATTTGGTTGCCCGTATGAGGGCGAAATTTCCGTTGATAAAGTGGTGAACCTTTCGCTGCGATTACTTGATATTGGATGCTATGAAATATCACTCGGCGATACGATCGGTATCGCCGCACCTAATCAAGTGAGAGAGATTTTAGAAGCGCTCTATCGCGCTGGTATTAAACCGCATCAACTGGCGCTGCATTTTCATGATACTCGTGGGATGGCGATGGCGAATATCATCACCGGAATCGAGATGGGGATCACTGCATTTGACGCCTCAGCCGGTGGCCTTGGTGGTTGCCCCTACGCACAAGGTGCCAGTGGAAATGTCGCCACCGAAGAATTAGTGTATCTGTGTGAGCGCATGGGTATTGCCACGGGAGTTGACTTAAATCAACTGAGCAAAGCATCTGCTTTTATGCTGGGATGCCTTGGTAAAGAAAGTGCATCGAAACTGTGTAGGGTGCTGGCAAAAAACTAACGCTATTCATCGCCCATTTTGAGTGCTGAAATAAAGGCGCTTTGCGGAATATCGACGCTACCAATGGAGCGCATTTTCTTCTTACCTTTTTTCTGCTTGTCGAGCAGTTTGCGTTTGCGGCTGGCATCGCCACCATAACACTTTGCGGTCACATCTTTGCGCATCGCAGCAATGGTTTCACGCGCGATGATCTTGCCGCCAATTGCCGCCTGAATGGGGATTTTGAACATGTGGCGAGGTATCAGGTCTTTGAGCTTGGCCACCATCGCGCGGCCACGATTTTCGGCTTGACCGCGATGCACCAGCATCGAGAGCGCATCGACCGGTTCGCCGTTAACCATCACGGTGAGTTTCACCAGATCGCCTACTTCGTAATCGGCCATTTCATAATCGAAGCTGGCATAGCCTTTGGAGCAGCTTTTAAGGCGGTCATAAAAATCAAACACCACCTCGTTGAGCGGTAAATTATACACCGCCATCGCGCGCGTTCCCACATAAGTGAGTTCCACCTGGCGGCCACGTTTTTCGGTGCACAGGGTCAGGATATTGCCCAAATACGTATCGGGCACAAAAATCGTCGCCTTAATCCATGGCTCGCGAATTTCGGCAATGCGCATCACATCAGGATAATCGGATGGGTTATGCAATTTCACTTCCGTGCCATCGGTCAGGCTTAGCTCATACACCACACTGGGTGCTGTGGTAATCAGATCGCAATCATATTCGCGCTCCAGCCGTTCCTGGATAATCTCCAGATGCAACAATCCTAAAAAGCCGCAGCGAAACCCAAGCCCCAGCGCGGTTGAGCTTTCGGGTTCATATAAAAAGCTCGCATCGTTGAGGTGCAATTTGGCCAGCGAATCGCGCAGATGATCGAACTCGCCATTATCGGTCGGGTAAAGCCCACAAAACACCACCGACTGCACCGGTTTATAGCCCGGCAACGCCTCTTTGCAGGGCTTGCGATCTTCGGTGATGGTATCGCCGATTTTGGTATCGGCCACCTGCTTGATGCCGGTGATGATATAGCCCACCTCACCCGACACCAGCGAATCGACTGGGATTTTCTTCGGGGTGAACACACCAACCTGATCAACATCATAGCTCACACCGCCACGCATGAAGCGAATCTTTTGGCCTTTTTTTAGTTCGCCCGCATAGACACGCACGAGGATAATGACGCCCAGATAGGTATCATACCAGCTATCAATCAGCAGCGCTTTTAGCTCGGTAGCATCGGGAGCTTTGGGTGCCGGCAAGCGCGTGACGATGGCTTCCAGCAAATCTTCAATGCCTAGCCCCGTTTTGGCCGAAACCATCAGCGCGTCGGTCGCATCAATGCCGATCACATCCTCGATTTGTTCGCGCACGCGGTCGGGTTCGGCTGCCGGTAAATCAACTTTGTTGAGCACTGGCAAAATATCGAGGTTCGCATCGATCGCCTGATAGACATTCGCCAGCGTCTGAGCTTCCACTCCTTGTGCCGCATCGACGACTAGCAGCGCGCCTTCGCATGCCGCCAAACAGCGCGACACTTCATAAGCAAAATCCACATGGCCTGGTGTATCCATCAGATTGAGGATATAGGTTTTTCCGTCTTTAGCAGGATATTCGAGCCGCACCGTCTGCGATTTGATGGTGATGCCACGCTCGCGCTCAATGTCCATGCTGTCTAACATCTGCGCCTGCATGTCGCGCTCGGCCACGGCTTTGCACGCCTGAATCAAACGATCGGCCAACGTGGATTTGCCATGATCGATGTGCGCGATGATTGAGAAATTACGGATGAGGCTAAGGTCTGTTGTCATGGCGGGGGTTATAACATAGAGGCAGTAAAGCGCCAGCGGATTTGATGGGAATGTTCAATATGTCATCCCGCACATGTTGCGGGATCTCCATCTGGAGTGACAAGACCCCGCAATGAATGCGGGGCGACAAAAAAACTCTAATAAAATGCAGGAGACTCAAGTGACTTTAGATTGCTAACCTTAGCAACAGTGGTGCTTGCTGAAATCTGCTCCCATGCGGCTTGATGTTGCGCGTTGGTGTTGGTGCAGCCAGAAGCCAAGAGCATGGCACCTAACATAAGGATTGCGGGTACGTACCAAATAATGCGATGTGTAAGTGCGGCCATGTCGTATCCCATCCCAAATAGTGTTGACTGACACAATCACACTACCATTGATGGCAAAAACAACCAGTGCTCATACAACATATGGGGTATGCACCACGCGCAGAGCTTCTCGGGATAGATGCCCTATCCAATGGATTAAGATAGATAAAATGATTATAAACTAGACAGATAAGCCATCGTCGTGATGCATGGCTGCGGCATTAATCGCCACATTCTGGATGGCTAGGTTACCGATCAGGCTGGTCATGTGGCTAGCATCCAGACCCTCGATGTGGTTATCGCCAAAAATCGCGCGGATATCGTTGACCGAGTGTAGATCATCCGCTGAAAGGTTCGACGATTCCAAAAACTGCGCTAAATCTTGCAGGCTGATACCACCTTTTTTCAGCTCTTCCATCAGCATCATCAGAATTTTAAAAGGAGGAAAACTACTCATCGCGCTGGAAGCCATAAAGCAGTTCCATTGCTCATTACGCATCATGTTTTTGTTAAAAAACGCAAAAGCTGCAATTTCTTCAATTTTAAACAATGGCTTATAATCCAAATTCGGCAAAAAGCTGCATAATCGCAATTGCGCAGTGGAATCCGTTCCTGTGCTTGCCATATGCGATTGAAGTGCACTCGATGCGCCGCCGTCTGACATAGATCCTACCCCTGTTTATTCATTAATTTAATCTTACTTCAAGAATATGACAAAATGATGACGAAAAGGTTAATTTTTTTGTGAATAGGGGAAAAAAGTAGTTAGAGTCGTGAGTCGAGAGTCGAGTAAGAGCAGAGCAGCCACCTGATTCTATCAGAGATTGTTACCCGATTGCAACGGACATCGCTATCAAGGCCTATACACTCGACTCTCGACTCTAACCACTAACTACTTCAATTCGGGCGCTGCGACTGATGCGGGCTATCGAGCGAAAAAGGTGGCACCACAATCGGGAAATATTCACCCGATGCGCCCTTCATCTCATATTCGCCCATCATGAGACCCGATGATGTGGGCAGCGACGTGCCGCTGGTATAACGAAAACCTTCGCCTGGTTTCAGCACGGGTTGCTCACCGACCACGCCTGCGCCGCGCACTTCCTGCACTTGTCCCATCGCATCGGTGATACGCCAATAGCGATTGACCAGCTGCACTTGCTGATCGCTCAGATTTTCGACTTGCACGGTATAGGCCCAGACATAAACATGGTCCTGCGGCTCGGATTGTTCCTCAAGGTAAGCCGGAATCACCGAGACTTTGATATCTTGCGTGGTTTTTGAAAATATATTTGGCATCAAATTCATATGGTATGTGAAATTGGCCATGTCAATAGGGGTCATACACATTCACCTTTTCCATTCCAACTGTTTCTTGCACCAAATATAGCGGACGTTGCTTGGTTTCGCGATAAATTCTTCCGACATATTCACCGATAATTCCAAGGCTGATCAGTTGGATGCCGCCGATGAACAGCACCGCCACCATGATCGAGGCATAGCCCGGCACATCGCTGCCGCTTGTGATGGTGCGGATGATTAAATAAATCGCATAGCTGAATGAAAAAAGTGAGATCACTGCCCCCACATAGGTCCAGATTTTCAGCGGTACGGTGGAAAAGGCAAACACCCCATCGAGCGCGAGTTTCCACAGCGACCGAAAATTGAATTTGGTGTTGCCTGCGGCGCGCTCAGGCCTATCATAAAACACCTGCGTGGTGCGAAACCCAACCCATGCGAGCAAGCCTTTCATGAAGCGGGTGCGCTCGGGCAGATGCAGCAATGCATCAACCACCACCCGATCCATCAGCCGAAAATCGCCGGTGTTTTTGGGGATGTCGATGTTAGAAAGCTTACCAATCAGGCGATAAAACCACGCGGCGGTGATGCGCTTTAACATGCCATCACCGTTGCGCAAGCGCCGTGTGGCCAGCACCACCTGAAAGCCCTCACGCCATTTTTCGACCATCTCCACAATCAATTCTGGAGGATCCTGTAAATCGGCATCCATCGGGATCACCGCTTGGCCACGCGCATGGAACAACCCAGCCGTCAGCGCCGCTTCCTTGCCGAAATTGCGCGATAGACTCACCAGTTTAATGCGCGAATCCTGAGAGTGACGCGCTTTCACCCGCGCTACCGTGTCATCCGCGCTGCCATCATCCACGCACACCACTTCCCAATCGGAATCGATGTGGTCTAAAATCGGCACGAGTGTCTCAAAAAAGATCGCCACATTCTCCGATTCATTATACATCGGCACCACAATACTGATGCGCGGCGGTAGGGAGCTATTCATCATAAAATTTCCTTACATGCAGCATTCGCACCTTTAGTTTCTTTGCTACCCCCTTGAGGGGGAGCGGGAACTCGCAAGTGTAACGCAGCGAGTTTCGTGGGGGGATGGACAGGCATCTGTATTTTATCCCCCCACCAAAAGGCTTAACACCTTTTGACTCCCCCTCAAGGGGGG
>JAKFUW010000258.1 GCA_021732545.1 Alphaproteobacteria bacterium
GAACCGCCTCCGCCACTACCAGAATCTTTGGGTTTGCAAAGCTCATCGGTGAGTTTTTGCAGGCAACGCGAAAATTCGGCAGGGGTGTTAAAGGCCATGCAATCAAGAACTTTGCGCGGGCAGCCATCAAAGCTGAATTGTTTGAGTTTCACATCGGCTGGTGCCTTGGCAAGAGCTGCAATACAAGCATCGGGGTTGCCAAAGGCCTCGGCTGTGCAAGAGCTTGGTTTATCTTCGCCGCCGCCACCGCACCCTTGCATGACTTGTTTTATGGTATCAGCTAAACCACCACCGCCTGCGCCTCCACCGCCCCCACCTAAAAAAGGTATAATTCCACCGCCACCAGGGGGGGCAAAGCTTTTTAAATCCAGCTTGTAATCGCCTTGAAGAAATTGTCCGCCAGCAGTAAAGTGCAAGAGATCGCTGGTCACGCCTTTGTCGCGGAGTGCAGGGGCTTTCATCCGTTCCAAAATGCCATCAAGGTTTTGCGTGTTAAATGGTAATTGCGCCACCGAATCGCCCACCACGGGGTTGCCAAAATGTCTAGCTTGCATCACATCATCGATGGTTTTGCCTTTTAGGGCCTTGGCCATTTTATGCTCTTGCCCAGGGCGATAGTCTTTGGGGTTATAGGTGGCATAAGCAGGGGTGTTGAGATAGACGGCATTGCCTGCAAGAGTTTGCCCCAGATCTTCTTTGGTATAGTCGTAAGCATTGTTTGTGCAGTTATTGCAATAAGAGCTTCTACCTTTTAGCTTGTAGTCTTTGTCAAACTGATAGGAAAGCGAAGGGTTTTTGGGCGAAGGGAACTGACCGCCTGAGGTTAAAAAAGTGAATTGATCGAACAACATTTGTGCGATTTTCATAGCGGCTTGCCCACCGCATCCGCCACCACCACCGGAGCTTGCCGCTAACATGATTTTGTCGATGTTTTTGACATAATCAGGCATGGCGTAACCCGTTTGGCCATCGGCTGTCTGGGTTTTCTCCAGTTCGCTAGCTTGCGGCAGCGATGCATGAGCATCGTCGATCACATCGATTGATTGGCCATTAATGTCGGATTTTTCAGCGAGCTTGGCTTCCTGGCCAGGACGGAAATCTTTGGGGTTATAGGTTTCACCTGCTTGGGTATTCAGGGCGTTCTTTTCGTTGGAGTTTTTATCGTTATTTTCATGGTTGATCTTGTTTTGGGCAAAAGCAGTATCGGTAAATTGATCTTTCAGCGCCTTGGCATAATATTGCAAACAACCAAGATCGGTGCTGCCCGCACATGCTTCTTGGCCTTCAAGCTGCGCTGCAATGATCGGTACACCCGAGCCGGGAACAGTGAGCGCTTGTGCATCCGCCATTTTTGCCATTATTGTTCCTGCTGTTTGACCATCTAAGCTGGTATCACGGCCTTCGCGTGCAAGGGTATTGGTGTAGGGTTTGCGTTCATGCGGCACGCTAGCACCGGGGGCACAGCCTTTTTCTTCGCTTAAAAACACTTTGCTAGGCACCCCTGCTGTCTTGGGGTTGGCACCTGCGGCCACAATACAGGCAGAGCAGGCCATATCCAGTTCGCGCATCCATTCACAGGGCGTTGTTTTTTCGATGACTTTACGAAAACATTTCACACGGCCACTAAATCCAGCTGTCTGAACACCGCCCTGTGCCGCGCCATCTTCCGTACATTCATCATTACCGATAATACGGGTGTTGCAATTAGTTGAGTGTGCGGAATTACTTGAAGCCTGATACACCCCCACTCTGTGCGTGTTTTTATTGCTCAGGCACCCTGCCGGCACTTTAGGATCCTGCTTGTTGGGAACGGGAACATAATTGAGTTTAGCAAGTTTTGGCTTATCAACCATGGACATCGCTTCGGTGGAAAGACACGGGCTTGCTTCTGGCGTCCACGATCCATGCCAGCATTTACAGCCCGCCGATTTCGTTTGCATCGTCTTGGCGACTTTATCAAACTTGGCTATGCAGTCTTTTTTGTCGCACCAGCACTGGCCCATTGCGGCTGTCCCGCTTCCTGCTCCAGCGGCATAGCTTGCCACGGGCTGCATCGCGGCAGCCACCATCAGGCACAAAGCCAGAAGGGGGGTGAGCACGTGAGCAAGGTTAAATTTCATGCAGTTCGCCTAATAAATCAGTGTCAAGTTCGTTTCAGCATATCGCTGATAATTATTAGATCAACAACATTACCATATTTTTGTTTCAATTTCACGCAAATTGTGGAAAAATTCATTTCAAATACGCCTAAAAATTGATCTATTTCCAAAGGTTTCCCGTGACATCACAACAACACTCGATTAGCCAGCAAATCGAAGATGGCAGCTATTTCTATGAAGCCCGCCAATGGTATAATCTGGTGTATATCGGGCCGATTCCTGAGCGAATTTTCTTTCTGATTATCACGGCAATCTCAGTGGTGATTTTTATCTTTGCCATCATGTCTGTGTATAACTTGTTACC
Source organism: Alphaproteobacteria bacterium (assembly GCA_021732545.1). Taxonomy (GTDB): domain Bacteria; phylum Pseudomonadota; class Alphaproteobacteria; order Rickettsiales; family UBA3002; genus JAKFUW01. Next base: position 2,464 of record JAKFUW010000258.1, read on the forward strand.
CATTAAGCCGCGCGTGCCATTTGTCTATCGCGCGAGCGATATGATCAACGAGATTCCGACCATGATTCGCTTTAAAGCTCCCAACGAACCATCCAATCCGGCGCTGATTAAATATCATCTGGGGCTTTATACCACGATGCGTGAATCCTACACTGAAGATCAATTTATGCTGCGCTGGGCTTATGCAAAACATTATAGCGACCCAAGCTCATTCCAAGAATATGATAGACTGACTAATCCTAATAACCCTCGCAGTGCCATAAGCCAATTTGGCAAATATTCGGATGTAAAAGTGACGATTGAAAGTGTGACGTATAATCGTGAAGTGATGCCGTTTAAGGGAGTGGTAAACTTTTCCACAGAGTTGCTAGGGCCTGGGGTCAAGAAAAAAACCAACTGGACGGCGAACATCAGCTTTGAGTATACAGATCTGATTGAGACCGATCACTTTGATGAAACATTGCGTGATTATGTGTTGACCTATAAGGAGCCGACCTTTCGTGTGCTGTCTTATGAGTCTCGCGAGCGTTTGGGAACAGGATCAGGGCAATAACTAAGATGGTAATGTATAATTTTTATAAACAGATAAAGCTCATGGCGCTAGTCGTTGCGTTGGTTGTACCCGCATGGCAAGCCTTTGCCTTACAGGAGCCGCGATCCATCGCGACCGATTTTCGCCTGCGTGTGGTGCGCTACAGCCCCAATGAGGTTTTCCGGTTTGAAGGCCATTATGGCTATCAATCTAGTATTGAATTTGCCTCGGATGAAACCGTGCAGACCGTGTCGCTGGGAGATTCGGTGGCATGGTTGGTGGAGCCTGCGAAAGACCGGCTGTTTATCAAGCCTATTGAGCAGGATGCGATGACCAATATGACGGTGATTACCGACAAACACACCTATCACTTTGAGCTTCACGCCGCAGAAACCGAAGATATTCGCGACAAAAGCCTAGTGTTTGTGATGCGCTTTGCCTACCCCGATGATGATCTGGCCGCACTCAACTATGGCGAAGATGACATTCCCGATTATGAATCGGAGCCTGAGAAATATAATTTCAATTACACCATTCAAGGTTCGGATTTAATCTCGCCGATCCGCATTTTTGATGACGGCGAATTTACCTACTTTGAATTCAAAGAAAAGAATGCGGATGTGCCAGGGTTTTTCTTTGTTGATGCGGGCGGCAATGAAGAGCTTGTCAACTTTCGCACCCGTGGCAACTTCATTGTGGTCGAGCGCGTGTCGCCGATATTCACGTTGCGGCGCGGCGCCTATATTGCGTGCGTTTATAATGAATCGTTGACGCACGAAGTGCCGCCACCACCTCCAGGTTTTTGGGATAAGTTGACGAGTGGCGAATTTTTCCGGTTGTAAAATGTTTATGACAGTTTTGTGAAGCTCTCCGTGACTGTCATTAAACTGACATATGGATAGGTTAGAATTTTCTTCTAAGGAGATATATCGTGATTGAATCCGTGAGCGAAGACGTGCCTTCTAAACAGGTGGAAAAGCAAACCATTCAGATTGTGCATGTTCCAGCCCCGATGAATTATCGGGGTGGATCAGGCGAAGAATCTTCCAAATTAAGCGTGCCTACATTGCTCGCCTTGGGTGCAGGAGCTGCGGCAGGGTTGGCGGCTAACACCGCCACTCACTTTTATCTAAATTCGCAGCTTATTCCCTTCGATGCCAAAGTAGCAGAGTTAACACGTAACGATATCATGAATAGGTCTGGTGCAGGGCTTGCGAATATGGGCGTAGGCATGGATGCTGGCATGGGTAGCCATGTCATTCAAGATGCACATAGCCTGAATCTCATCCGTTCTGGTGAGTATCCGCTGGCGGAAATGATGTATAAATTTGGTGGGCGTGGCGGTGTGTCGCTTGCAGCAGGCTTAGTTGCGGGTGTATCTGCCTTTGCATTGGTATCATCCATGTATGCATCCAAAGATTCACGTGATAATGATAAAAGCTGGTCTAAAAGAGTCGATGAGCAAGACAGGCAAGTCAGCCAACGATAAGACTTAATCCTTATCCTCCACCTTTGCAGGTTCTGGCTCCGGCAGCGAATCACCGTGTGAAAAATCGCTGGTGGCCGAACTCAGATGCACCACATCAAGCGTGATGTGACCTTTGTTGAGCAAGCTTCCCATTGCTGAGCGGATATCATTCAAATTCATGGCCGAGAGTTTCGATTCAATCGCGCCGCCAACTTTGCGCTGGTGCTGAATGTGATGCACCGCTTGGCGCACCATCTGCTTAATTAATTGATGGTATTTTTCGGTGATGGTGAGCTTGGTCGCATGCATGCGGCAGATGCCCGCCAAGCGATCGGAAATCTCCTCAATCTCGCGCTCATCAATGATGCCATCGGCCAGATAATCTTCCAGCACGGGTTTGGGGATTTGGTTGATCGCGTCCCACAACACTTTGGTGGTGGGGTCATTCAGGCTGATACCGGTGGCAGGAGCGCTGGGAGCTGGCATGGCTTTTCCTTGCAAATAATCCTACTTATTATTATGTAAGAACATTCAAAAAGGAAATGAAAAGATGACCATGTTCGCCAAACGCCTAACCATTGAACAAGTGGAAGAAAGCACCGACCTTGCGCCCAAATTTGATGAACACGGACTGATTGCGTGTGTCACCACTGCGGCAGGCTCGGGCGAAGTGCTGATGCTGGGCTATATGAACGAGGAAGCCTTCGTGAAAACGATTGAGACCGGTGAAGCGCATTATTTCAGCCGCTCACGCCAAGTGTTGTGGCATAAGGGCGCAACCTCGGGTCTCGTGCAAAAGGTGGTTGAGATGCGCATCGATGATGACCAGGATGCGGTATGGCTGAGCGTGGAAATCCCTGGCGATGCCAGCTGCCATGTGGGCTATCGCAGTTGTTTTTATCGTGCCATCCCCACTGGCAAAACGCCAGACGCTGCGCTTGCACTGGAGTTTAAAGAGCATGAAAAATCGTTTGATCCTAAAGCGATCTATGGCGATGCGCCGAACCCGACGATTTTGTGATTTTTGTCATGCCGCACTTGTTGCGGCATCTCCATCCGTATCTTACCAGACCCCGCAACAAGTGCGGGGTGACAGCTAAAGAGAATAGTGGTGCGCCGAACCCGACGATTTTGTAGGGTAGTTGAATCGTTGTGATTTTTTGTGTATACTCAATTTGGAGATATTAAAATGACATCTATCACGTTTGATCGCTTGCACTATATGGAGAATCTGAAAGCAGCAGGTTTGCCAGAAGCTCACGCGCGAGCGCATGCCGTGGCGCTTGATGAGGCGTTGCGCGATACCGTGGCAACTCAGGCAGATGTGCAGCTGATAAAAACGGATATTCAGATGTTGAGAATGGAAATGCGAGAACTGGAATTGCGTTTAACCGTTAAAACGGGCGCGATGATCATGGCTTTGGGCGGTGTGTTGGTGGCGATTAAGTTTCTTGGTTAGGTAATGTGACGCTCTGTTTCTTGCACTTGCAGCGCTGGTCGCGGCAGCGAATAACGCCCCTTCACCTAAAATTCACAGAACCTGTCACCCCGTCATTTGGCGGGGTGACAGTAAGCTTCCCAGCATCACATTCCGCATTTAATGCGGAATCTCTCAAGACTCCGCGTCACGCGCGGAGTGTGAGATTTATTGACGGCCAGACGGCCTAATGGATGCCCGCCTTCGCGGGCATGACAACGGCTCATTTATCCACCCACATGTTTGCTGGTTTCGTCCGCGTCCAGCCATTCGGCATAATCGCTCGTCAGCTCATCACCTGCGGCAATGTCAACAATTGCATAGCCTTTAAAATCTCCACGAAAGTCGGTATTGGGGGCGGATGAATGGTTCATAAATCGCCCATTATCATATTCCAAAATCCATTCGCCAGGGTAGGCTTTGCTTGGGTAGCCATAGGTGTGGATGGTTTGCTGAACAAACGCAGGCAATGCCGCAATGGCCGATTCTGGCATGCGTCTATCAAATACTTCGTTCATCTCCCAGATCAGCGTTCCAGCTTGAATCGGTTCGGCTGCGAACACCCCC
>JAKFUW010000055.1 GCA_021732545.1 Alphaproteobacteria bacterium
TTTCCAGGAAGCTTTTTTCATTCATATAGCCCGAATGCGGATCAAGCGCGGTGAGCATGCCGTTGATCGCCGATTCAATGAGTTTGCTATCATCGACTGGCTCCACATAATCTTGGCGCACGCGCTCAAACACGTCGCCAAATAAATTCAGCAGCTCATAGGTATCAGCAACCGATTCGCGCGCATGGGCTGTGGGTGTGGCTACCATCCATGCCATCAGGGCAAGAGCGGGTAGGCGAATGGTGCTGCGCATGGTCTGTGTCTCCAGTTGGTTAAGGGCGTTTTGCCTCAATGCTGACATTACTCATCCAGCGGCTTGGGTCAATAGCCTTGCTGTGTTTTCGCATCTCTAAATAGAGTTCTCTTGTGGGGGGCGTGTTCCCCATGACACCAATCGGCTCGCCCGCCGCAACCGCCTGACCTGGTTCCACCTTGATGGCATCAAACCCGGCCAACACCATATGATGATCGTTATCTTTTTGAATAATAATCATATTTCCATATTCCATGAAGGTGCCAGTGAAGGCCACCTTCCCCGAAAAAGGCGTGGTAACGAGGGCTTTGGCTCCCGTTTGCATGATCATACCTTGGAGCTTTTCGCCTGACGCACGTTTTTCGCCGTAACGGTGGGTTACGGTGCCGCTGGCGGGATAGGCCAATTGTGCGTTCCAATCGCTTGATGCTTGAATGGTGGAAGGCGGTGGTTTGGCCGAAGGATGCGCGGGCTTGGCAGCTGGTGCACCCAACTTGGCAAAAAGCGCGGTATCTTTGCCGAGCTTGTCGATCAGTTCTTGTGTGGTGGTGGATTCTTTTGACAACGTAGCAATGCGATTTTTGATCGCCTGATGATCGCTGAACAATGCTTTTTGCAAGCGTTGGCGCTCTTTCATTTCCTGCAGCAATTCATCTTGCGATGCGAGCAATGTGTCGCGCTGCGCTTGGAGTTGTTCTCGGGTTTTGGTTACTTTGGCCTGAAGTTTTTGAAGCTCCTCAAGCTGGGTTTGAAGCAGCGCCACCGATTCATCCGCCGCTTTATAGGTTAGCTGTAATGCGCTTGCGGTGCGCAACAAATCATCAGGGTTTCCTGGGCGTGCAATCACAAATTGGCGCGGCAATCGCTGCATTCGCAAAATACCATAGAGCACGCGTGAGAGTTTATCTTTTTGGGTATGATAGGCGATGGTGCGCTTGGTGTATTCAGATTCAAGAATGTTCAGCGATTGCGTTTTTTCAGCGATGGAATCTTCTTTGGCGCGGATGCTTTTGGCCATCGCGATATTATCCTCACGCGATGCTTCTAACTCGTCGGTGATGATCTCGATCTTTTCATCGAGCTCACGTTGCTGCGCTTTGCTTTGTGTGAGTTCTTTGAGTGTTTGTTTTAGTTGTTCATTGGGGGCAGTTGCCGCATGTAGGGGTTGCGATAGCATGCAAGCCAGCAACAAAAACACCATCAAAGCTCTAGGCACGGGTTTCATCAATCAGGCTGCGTCCCGTCATCTCAGCCGGTGCGTTGATACCCAGCCATGAAAGCACCGTGGGCGCAATGTCGGCGAGCGAGCCTTCGGGGATGGTGAGCATCGCGTTTTTCAAACTTTTTTCAATCAGCACGACAGGCACCAGATTCAGTGTGTGTGCGGTGTGGCTTTGTCCGGTTTGCTCATCATGCATCATTTCAGCATTACCATGATCGGCGGTAATCAACATCGCACCGTGGGCATTTTCAACGGCAGCGACTAAGCGCGTCAAACATTTGTCAACTGCTTCCACCGCTTGGCTTGCTGCTTTTAAATTGCCTGAATGGCCTACCATATCGGTGTTGGCGAAATTCACTACAATGAGATCATAGACGTTAGATTCAATCGCTTTGATCAGCGCATCGGTGACTTCAAACGCTGACATTTCGGGTTTCAAATCATAGGTTGCCACATCGGGTGAGGGGATTAAAATTCGATCTTCACCTTCATATTTTTCTTCGCGCCCACCACTGAAAAAGAACGTTACATGTGCGTATTTTTCCGTCTCGGCGATGCGTAATTGTGTGAGGCCATGTGCGGCAACCACTTGCCCTAATAAATTCGCCATTGATTGGGGTGGGAACAGCACCGGCATCCACGGCGTGATAGCAGCTGAATATTCCACCATCCCCAACGTTGCGGCAAAGCGCACGCGATGCACGCGCTCAAAGCCATCAAACTGCGGATCGAGCAACGCATGCAACAATTGGCGCGCGCGGTCGGCACGAAAGTTGATCATCAAAAGCCCGTCGCCATCGTGCATTTTGTCATAACCAGCCATGCTGCATGCGGGCACAAATTCATCGGTGATGTCGTGGGTATAGGCATGATCAATCGCATCGCTTGCATTATCAAACACCGGGCAATCAGCAGACATAAACGCGTGATAGGCGGATGCTACGCGGCTCCATCTGTTGTCGCGATCCATCGCAAAATAACGCCCGCTGAGCGTGGCGATGTGGATATTGGGGTGCAGCGCGGTGAGGGTTTCTAACTGCGCCAGATAACTTTTGGCGCTTTGCGGCGGTGTGTCGCGCCCATCCAAAAACACATGCAGCCATACCTTGATTCCGGCACTCGCGATAATCGTTGCCATCGCCATCGCATGATGGATATGCGAATGAACCCCACCATCGGATATTAAGCCCATAAGATGACACGCACCGCCCGATGATTTCAGTGCTGCAATAAATGCGAGCAGTTCGGGGTGTGTTGTCAGCGAGTCATCGTCAATCGCGGCATCGATACGCGGTAAATCCTGCAACACCACCCGCCCCGCGCCAATGTTCATATGTCCCACTTCGGAATTTCCCATCTGGCCAGTCGGCAACCCTACATGCAGTTCGGATGCGTTGAGCAGTCCATGCGGATAGGTCTTGAGCAACCCATCCCAGCAGGGGGTGTGGGCGTGTGCGATGGCATTGTGCGCATGCGCTTCGCGGTGACCCCAGCCATCGAGAATACACAACACAACAGGTTTGGGAATGATGTTCATGCCTCACACTATAATCGACGATGCGTGAACTACAAGAGTGCACAGCAAGCCATACACAATCTAACCAATTACGTCCGTTACAACATCAAGTATTATTGCTCAGTCATGATTGCAGCCTGCACCATGGACATGGGGCGGATACATTTTGAGGGTTTTTTGCATTTTCTTAAACAGCATGTCGCGCTTCATTTTTGAGAGATAATCGGGGAAGGTGATGCCATTTAAATAGTCAACTTCATGCTGGATCACGCATGCAAAAAACCCTTCGGCTCCAAGCTCCTGTGGCTTTCCATCATAATCAAGGTAGCGCATTTTAATCGCATTGGGGCGGGTGATGTTGGCCGAAACTCCCACAAAACAAATCGAGGCTTCTTCGTGGGTTTGGGTTTCATCCGAGTGCCAGATGATTTCAGGGTTGATGAAAGTGTAGGGCTTTGAGATACCGTCCTCAAGTAAATCCACAACCACGATTTGCTTTAATACACCCACCATATTAGCGGCCATGCCTACGGCTTTTTCAACTTCCATGGTTTCAAACAGATCATCAATCAGGCGGCGCACCTCGTCATCTACCACGTCTACTGGCAATGATGTTTGTTTGAAAATCGGATGTGGGGCATAGATAAGGGGCAGCAGTGCCATAAGATTATTTCCTCTTGAAAATGGCAACCAATTCGATGTGCCTGCTCCAATAAAATTGGTCAATCGGCACCGCTAATGTCAGCGCATATCCACACTCAATTAAGTGCTTGGCATCGCGCTTGAAGGTGGAGGCATCGCACGAGACCATCACCACCGTGCGTACCGTGCTTTGGCCAATGGCTTTGATTTGCGGCAAGGCACCATTGCGTGGCGGGTTGATGACAAGGCCATCAAAATAGCTCAGTTCTTCTGCAGTAAGCGGATAATCGAACAGATCGCGCACGGTGGTTTCGATTTTTTCATCTAATCCATATTTCACGCACGCATCATTCATGGCGGCGGCCATTTCGGCGGCGCCTTCATAGGCGCTCACACGAGGCGTTTGCTGGATGAGCGGGAAGCTATAGGTGCCACAACCCGAATATAAATCGGCCACGGTGTTGCAGCCTTTTAAATGCTGCGTCACCAGATTGGTGATCGCCATTTGCCCTGCGTGGGTTGCTTGCAAAAACGCGCCCGAAGGCAGCGCCACATCGATACCCGCAAACGCAATTGTGGCAGTGCCCTCATCATACAAACAAATGGGGTCTTCCACAATCGCCACGCGCCGCGATTCATGACGTGTTTTGATCTGTGTGTTCAGGCGAATGATGGCGCTGTTTTTGGCGAAAGCAATCAGCGTATCTTTATCGACCGTTCCAAGGGCTGAGACCAATTTAAGTGTGACATCCAGCCCGTGTTCGAGCGCGGTGACACTCATCGATTTCACGCGGCCTGGCTTTTTGAGCGTGCCCAAACAGTCTTTGAAAGCGGGCACAATATTCAGCAATGCGAGGTCACTAATCGCGCACTCATTAAGGTTCACCAGCGTGTGGCTGCCGCGCGCCATGAAACCAATGCGAATGGCATCGTGATGCACTTCAACTTTAAAATCAGCGCGCCTACGACTATGCTGTTTAATTTCCACCATCGGTGCGATGATGGCACGATCCACGCCCATGCCCGCAATAAAAGATTCGATGAGTTGCTGTTTAAAAATGCGGTAAGTAGGCTCGTTAATGTGTTGCAAACTACAGCCACCACACACCCCAAAATGCTGGCAAGGCGGCGACTGACGATCCGCAGAGGGCGCGATGATGCTCACCAGCTCCGCATGGATTTCATCGCGCGTATCACGTTTCACCTGAGCTTTCACCACATCGCCAGCGCAGGTAAAGGGCACGAACACAGGCTTTCCCTGATGTTGCCCGATGCCATCGGCCATACCACCAAGGCTGGTGATGGAAAGCTCAATTAACGGTTTTGGGGCATGTTTCATAAGGTTTTTTAGCAATCATAAAGGTGTGATGCTCTGCTTTAGGGGCTTTAGACAGACAGAGCAACTTAAAACACTCCAAATATTAAGATTTGATTAAAGTTAATCTTTTGTTCGGCGCTGCAGCATGACTCTGGCGTGCCGTCAGGCTATCTTAATTTATCGCCTTTAAACACTCTCATAGGATTTTTTACATGAATGACGTTGCTACCCTCATGGCTCCTGCCACATCTGAATTGCCATCTTTTAGTGATTATCTAACTCTGATTAAAACTTTTCGAGACGCGAAATCGAGTTTCAAGGCTATTGCGACTGAACCAAATAAAATACAATGGAATAATATCGATATTGCATTTACAGATTATGTAACGGATGAGAAGCGATGGGGTGGTGAGGTAGAGTGGATTGAGAGAGCCGCAGTTAAGAAAAAACCAGCCTATAAAGAAAAAACTCTGGTTAAACTTAAGCCAATCAATAAACACATCCTCTTAGGTCTCAAATTATTTCATGAGATTATGATACCTCCTTTTAGATCTGCTTTTGCAATCTGGGCGCTAAACAACAAAGATTATTTCGCGCAGATTGCAGCTAGGCCTGAGAGTTTTGATTACGACACATTTCGTGGTGATGTGGCAGAAGCATTTGGGCAAGCCCTGAAAGCAAGCGGAAAATGCTCAATGTTTGAGGATCCTAAAAATAATCAATTTGTAACGCGGCTAAGCAATGGAACTTGGAAAATTCTGTCTGATGAGGAGATGACCGCTCTCATTCAGCGCAAAAACCCCAATAGTCCGAATGTTTTCGTCACGGCTAATCATGCGTTCCTTGAAGAGATTGGCGATATTCAATCCACTGTCGATGAATATGGAGACTTGATCACGACCGTTAACGAGATTAACAAGGGAGGCCTCGAGGCAGGTAACGTAGTGCGTGGTGATCTCACAATACCCGCGACAGATAATGAAGGTAAACCTAAACTAGACGCTAACGATCAACCGATATTAGTAAAAGGCGCAGATGCACTTAAGAAGTTTGTAACCGGGAAAAAAGAAAATCATATTGTTTGCTACGATAAACAAACTGATAAGCCCAATCAAACCATTATTGTGGCAGCGCTGAACACTAGAGAAAATAATTTTTTAAATTTGGGCACGCTTTTTCATCGGCTGCATGAAGTGGAGCAAGCTAATAAAAACGGCGTTGGAACCGATGAATTTAAGTATACCTCCCCCATTGCCCGTATGATGGTGAGCACCGTGTTACGAGCCATCGTACAAGACCCCAGCCGTATTACGAAAGGCGATAATGGTACGCCGCCTTCTTTTGTGCAAGGCGATGGCTCTGTGGAGCTGCTGCCTAATGCCGCCGAAATTGTTCGCAATGTGCAGTTTCATGGTTTCAGCAAAGGCGGCAATGATTTTCGAGATGGAATGAGGTTGCTGGCTCGCACTTTAAACGCTAAACAAAACGATAAAAAAAATGATTTACCATTATTTCAGCTGCC
>JAKFUW010000029.1 GCA_021732545.1 Alphaproteobacteria bacterium
GGCACCATGAACCCCACCCAGCATGGTGAGGTGTTTGTGACCGATGATGGCGCAGAAACCGATCTTGACCTTGGCCATTATGAGCGTTTTACTGGCGTGAATGCTCGTAAATCCGACAATGTAACAACGGGTAAAATCTATTCCAACCTGCTGACCAAAGAGCGCCGAGGCGATTATCTGGGTGGTACGGTGCAGGTCATTCCGCATGTCACGGATCTCATCAAAGAATTCATTTTAAACGAGACCGACAAAGAAGATTTTGTGCTGTGCGAAATTGGCGGCACGGTAGGCGACATTGAGGGCTTGCCGTTTTTTGAGGCAATCCGCCAGTTGCGAAATGATCTGGGATCGGATCGTGTGATGTATGTGCACGCCACGTTGGTTCCCTATATTGCGGCAGCCAAAGAACTCAAAACCAAGCCCACTCAGCACAGCGTGAAAGAATTGCGCTCCATCGGCATTCAGCCTGATATTCTGCTGTGCCGCGCTGACCGCGAAGTGCCGGTGAATGAGCGCCGCAAAATCGCGCTATTTTGCAATATCAAAGAAGAGTGTGTGATTCAGGCGCTCGACGCGGATTCTATCTATAAAGTACCGCGCATGCTGCACGAAGAAGGATTTGATGGCGAAGTGTTGAAGCATTTTAAGTTGCGTTCCAAGCAACCGCTGAACCTTGCCAAATGGGATATGATCATCAAACGCCAGATGGAACCCAAAGGTGAGGTAACCGTGGCCATGGTCGGCAAATATATGCAGATTGGCGATGCGTATAAATCGCTCACCGAAGCGCTCGATCATGCGGGGTTTGCTAATCAGGTGAAGGTGAAGATTCGCATGGTGAATGCGCGCGATTTTGAAAAAACTGATATCGATAAAAAACTCATCGGCGTCGATGCGATTTTGGTGCCAGGTGGTTTTGGCGAGCATGGCGTGGCGGGCAAAATTAAAGCGGTCAAATATGCGCGCGAAAACAAAATTCCGTATCTGGGGATTTGTTTAGGCATGCAGATTGCATGCATTGAAATGGCGCGAAATCTGCTGGGTGTGGCGGAAGCCTATTCCACTGAATTTGGGCCGATTGAGGTGACGGATAAGCGCGGGCCGTTGATTGGCCTGATGAAAGAATGGGCGAAAGGCGCGGTGGTAGAAGTGCGCCGCAAAGATGGCGATCTGGGTGGCACCATGCGGCTGGGTGCCTATGATTGCGAACTGAAGACTGGCAGCTTGGCGCATAAAATTTACGGTAAAAAGAAAATATCCGAGCGTCATCGCCATCGTTTTGAGGTTAATAATGCCTTTGTGTCGGACTTTGAAAAACACGGGGTGGTGTTCTCAGGCGTCCATGCGGCAGGGCAGTTGCCCGAAATTGTAGAGTTACCACAAGGCAAAGGCGGCCACCCGTTTTTTATCGGCGTGCAGTTTCACCCTGAATTTAAATCGCGCCCCTATGAGGCTCACCCGCTGTTTGCGGCTTATGTTAAAGCGGCCAAGGAGCAGCGCGGGAAGAAGAAATAATGTCACAAAAAATCATCTTTCTTGATTTTGATGGTGTGATGTTGACGGATGAAAGTAATCGGCGACATGGTTATGGCGTACTTGACACTGATGCGTGCGTACTGGTCAAAAAACTCTGTGAGCAAAGTGGTGCGAAGCTGGTGGTGTGTTCCAGTTGGCTGCATGCCGACGATCGCGATGTGCAGAAAATGATGAAAGACAGCGGCCTTGACGCGTATTTGCATACCGATTGGCGAATTGCCGATGGGCAAGATGTGCAGGCGATTGACAAAGGCACATTTATTACTCAATGGGCGAAGGATCACAATCTGAAGCCCACAGATACCGTAGTGCTGGATGACAAAATGGCTTTGCCTTCCTATCCTAATTTTTCAAAGATTTGGAAGAATCGCGTGGTGGCTCCGCCAACAGATCAAGGTCTGCGGATGGAGGATTATTTGTTGGCTAAAAAATTATTTGGTCTTCCGATTGATAAGATTTCCGAACAGCCTATACTTGATGGCATGAAACAAGGGAAATCACGATAGCATGTTTAAACAAGTCAAAGTAGGCTCCGTCACATTCGCCAACCATCTGCCGTTTGTGCTGATTGCGGGGCCATGCCAGATGGAATCGCGCGATCACGCGTTTGAAGTGTGCGGGCGGTTGAAAGAAATCACCGATGCGCTCGGCATCCCGTTCATTTATAAATCGAGCTTCGATAAAGCCAATCGCACCAGCCTAAAAGGCAAGCGCGGGATGGGGTTGGATGCGGCGCTGCCTGTCTTTGCCGATCTAAAAAAAGAGTTTGGTATGCCAGTCATTACCGACATTCATGAGCGCGAGCAATGCAAACCCGTGGCGAGTGTGGTGGATATTATCCAGATTCCGGCTTTTTTGTGCCGCCAGACTGATTTATTAATTGAGGCAGCCCACACGGGCACGGTGGTGAATGTGAAAAAAGGCCAGTTTTTAGCGCCGTGGGATATGAAAAATGTCGCCGAAAAAATATCCGAATCGGGTAATGATCGCATTTTGCTCACCGAGCGCGGCGCGACATTTGGCTATAATAATTTAGTGGTGGATATGAGATCTCTGGTGGTGATGGCCGAGCAAACCGGCTACCCCGTGATCTTCGATGCCACTCATGCCACACAGCAACCCGGCGGCCTTGGCGGGGCGTCAGGCGGCAACCGCGATATGGCACCGGTGCTGGCGCGCGCGGCGATTGCGGTGGGCGTGGCGGGTGTGTTTATGGAAACGCATCCTGATCCCGATAACGCTCCATCCGATGGTCCATGCATGATAAAATTGCATGATATGCCCGCCGTGCTCGCCCAATTAAAAGCCTTTGATGAAGTGGCGAAAAAGGGTTAGAGTGGCTAGATGAAAAACCTTTCAAATGTGACTGCCCCTCACCCTAACCCTCTCCCCGGGGAGAGGGAAGCGAGCGCGTTGCGCTCGCGGGTGAGGGGGATTATTCTGGCTTTGTCGGTAACGGCCTTGACTGCCTGCTCCTCGCCCCCCAACATCAACCAAGTGCGCGAGCAAAACCAACAGCTCATAGGCACGCCGCAAGGGGTGAAGGTGCTCTCGCCTGCATCGGTGGGTCAATGCGACCGCACCATCCAAACCCAATATCTCAGCCGTTATTCCAAGCCTTTCACGTGGCAGCGCGCCATCGCGCCCACCGCGATGGACACGACCAACCTCTATATCCGCAATGCGCGCGCGATGATCTCGCAGCGCGTGGGCTATGACGTCAGTCGCTCGGTGGCGTTCATGACACGCTATCGCGGCGAAAATTTCACCGGCATTGGGCAAGCGACCGATTTTGTATGTTTATATGAGGTGATGGCGGGCAACCAGATGGGCCTCAAAGCCGTCTATGCCGCTAGTCAGTTTGAAACGCTGTGGGGTGTAAAAGCTGTCACGCCTGCACAATGGGGCGGCGCAGGGATCTGATATTGTCATATAATCCTAACCGGATTGTCATGATATTGTCACGATGAGTAGATAGTTTTAGGTTATGGCCAGAACCAAACCCTATGAGATTATAGATAATGACGGCTTTGCAAATTGCAAAGTTTTCGAACTTAAGAAAATGCTCGAGCATTATGGATTTGTTCCCTATTTTACGGGCGGCGGGCATATCCATTTTAAACACAGAGAATATGATCTGGGGCATTTTGGCACTTCCAAGGTTCAAGGAACGGCTGAAAGAGGCTTTGCAATACAAGCCTGTGACAAATGCATGGAAGTTAAGCGCCTTAATGCCGAGCGAAAAAAACCAAAAGCTGAGGAGATACCCAGCAGCATTACCGATCAGTTAGATAAATTATTCGCGGGCTTTGATGTGGAGCATAAGCATGGGGTTATCCGACTGAAAATTTTACCTGATAATATCAACTTTGAAAGCCCCGATCGCACCTATGAAATTGCCGTAGATCACGGGGGGGGGCTGGCCATTAAAAGCCTTAGTTTCTCTGAATATGCTGCGTCGGTACCATTAAAGCTCGCGGCGGAGCGTGCAGAAGATGTGCTGAGTACCTTTAAAGCACTGGATGAAGGTCAGGTGATTCCCCACATTCAAGAGCGCGAGAGAAAATTTCATGCGGCACTTGCGGATTTGGAAAGTTCAGCAGGTTGTAAAATAAATAGAATGAACGGTGATAAAACACCACTATGGCGACTTGAATTTCCTTCAGGGATTGAACCCCTCACTATTTTAGCGCCAAAAGCAGGTGCGGTGATTGCGAATGAAACCATTGCAGCGGTGGATGCGCTGACGGAAAAAGTGTTAGAGCAATCGGAGAAATGCGAAGCCATATTAGGCGCTTTAAAGAAGCAGGGCTGTGCGATGGCTATCACTAATGGTGATTCGAGTTATATGAAGCTCAGCCATTCAAATGCAAAGGCAAAAAATGTGCAGGTTCCTGTTTATGGAGAACTTCGTTTATTTAATGAAGATCTGATGCAACTTAGAATAGATAACGCTCTTGGCAAAGGAGCTGTTCCCACCCCGCAGATTACCGAGCCTACGTATGATCGTGTAAAAGCTACCAACCACCGTTAATCGAAATGGTTGCGAGCCACGCATGAATAGCCTATATCCGTTTCAGACTGTTTTTCTTTAGGGCTTGTCACCCCGTCAAATGACGGGGTCTGGTAAAGTGTACGAACAAAGAACCAGACCCCGCAACTCTTCCATTCGCTTTCGCGCAAGCGCGACCGCTCATGGAATGTGCGGGGTGACAGTCTTTAATTTAATCCTACGAGGAACGCCATGACCGCAATTCAATCTATCTTTGCACGCGAAATTATTGATAGCCGTGGCAACCCTACCGTTGAGGTGGATGTGACCTTGGTGGATGGCGCATTTGGCCGCGCGGCGGTGCCTTCTGGCGCATCGACTGGCGCAAATGAAGCGCTGGAACTGCGCGATGGCGATGCGGCGCGCTTTGGCGGAAAAGGTGTGCTGAAGGCCGTTGAAAATGTGAATGTGGAAATATCTGATGCGTTGACCGGTATGGATGCCGCCGAGCAATTACATATCGATGAAATGTTGCTGGAACTCGATGGCACCGATAATAAATCGCGCCTTGGTGCCAATGCTACGCTTGGGGTATCGCTGGCCGTGGCGCATGCGTCGGCACACAGCGCAGGGCAACCTTTATACCGTTATCTTGGCGGCGCACAGGCACATGTGATGCCGGTGCCGATGATGAACATCATCAATGGCGGCGCGCATGCCGATAACCCGATTGATATTCAGGAATTTATGATGATGCCGGTGTCGGCAGAATCGATGGCGGATGCGGTGCGCATGGGCTGCGAGGTGTTTCATGCGCTGAAAAAACATTTGTCGGATGCAGGGCTTAGCACCGCTGTGGGTGATGAAGGTGGCTTTGCGCCCAATATCGGCAGTTCTGCCGAAGCGTTGGACTATATTATGAAAGCCATCGAATCCGCAGGCTATATGGCGGGAGAAGATATTGTGCTGGCACTGGATGCTGCCGCATCGGAGTTTCACATCAATGGCAAATATGAACTGCGCGGCGAGGGTAAAAGCCTGGATGATGAAGGCATGGTGAAATATTATGAAGACCTTGTTTCGCGTTTCCCTATCGTTTCCATCGAAGACCCGATGGCCGAGGACGACCATGCAGGCTGGAAGATTATTACCAATTTGCTCGGGCACAATGTTCAGTTGGTGGGCGATGATTTGTTCGTGACCAATCCGCGCATTTTGGCGCAAGGTATTATGGATGGATTAGCCAACGCGATTTTGGTGAAGGTCAACCAGATCGGCACATTATCGGAAACGCTGCAAGCGGTGGAAATGGCGCATCGCGCGGGGTATAAAGCCATTTTGTCGCATCGCTCGGGCGAAACCGAAGACACCACCATCTCGCATATTGCGGTGGCGACCAATTGCGGCCAAATTAAAACCGGATCGCTCTCGCGCTCAGATCGGTTGGCGAAATATAATGAGCTGATCCGTATCGAAGAATCGCTCGCGGTGAGTGCCTATGCGGGCAGGCATGTGTTGCGATAACAAGGATGTATTGTCACCCCGCACGTGTTGCGGGGTCTGGTGCTTATTGGTGGAGATGCCGCAATGAATGCGGCATGACAAATTTAACAAAGGAGAAAACCATGTTTGAAACAACCGCCTTATTCGCCGCTATTTTGGTGCCGATTTATTTATATTTATCGGTGAATGTCATTCGTAGCCGTGTTAAACATCAGGTGGCGCTAGGCGATGGAAATCATCAGCCTGTCAAGCAAGCGATTCGCGCTCATGGTAATTTTATCGAATATGTGCCCTTTTTCCTGATTCTGCTGGCGCTTTTGGAAAGCATGAATGCTCCGCACCTGCTGGTGTTGGCGCTGGGTGTTTTATTTGTGCTGGGGCGCTGTTTTCATGCCTACAGCCTGTGTTTTTCAGAGC
>JAKFUW010000030.1 GCA_021732545.1 Alphaproteobacteria bacterium
GCAGAATCTGGAGTTGTTTTGAGATCCTGCGGTATGGCTTTGCCATCCGCAGGATTACATAATAATTCTATTTCTTTTAATAATTCAGCCTCGGCGCTTGTTCCTATCAGCGCAATGCGATAGCCGCGCTCGATGAGTTGTTTGGCAAGATCAGCATAGCGTTCCGCTGGCCAGCGTTTTTCAGGGCGGTGAGCGGAGCCACCGGCAACAAACAGGATGAGTTTGTCATTCTGCGATTCGCGTAGCGAAGGCGCAGAATCTATTGCTGGCTTGAGATCCTGCGCTGACACTTCGTGTCCCGCAGGATGACGATCGAGAGAGAATGATTCATCGCCTAGCCAACTCACATCGGGCGCGGGCACATCATGGATTCCCGCAATGGCTAACTGTTGCTTTTGCCGGTCGATGGTGTGAAGCTTGGTGCGCTCTTGCGTATGATGGCGATGCGAAGCACCCGCAGCCAAGCCCGAATATTTTGGTTTTGGGGCGATGAAAAGTTTGAAATAGCGCGTGCTGCGGCCAGAAGTTTGCAGATCATAGACCCAATCAAAGCGTGGTGCATTAAAGGCATTTACCAGCTTCATCAGCTTGCCCAATTGCCATGCGCGGGGCTTGGCATCAATCCACACTTCATCTATAAATGGTGATTGCGACATCATCGCGGCATAAGGCCGCGTGGTCATCAACACAATATGCGCATGAGGGTGGTGCGCGCGAATCGCTTTCATGGGGCCGGTCGCTAAAATCAGATCGCCCAACGCGCCATGTTTGATGATGAGGATGCGCTCGCGCGTCATGTGTTCAGCAACTCTTTATACACCGCAATCGTGCGCTTTTGCATTTCCTCGACCGAGAAATGATCCCACGCATTGTTAATCGCGGCATTGCCGATTTCGTATCGTTCGGGCGGTGACATATCCAGCACTTTGCGGATGGTGCTATATAAAATATCAGGGTTATTCGGCTCGATCAGAAATCCGGTTTTGCCATCCACCACGGTTTCCTGTGGGCCGCCATGGTTGCTGGCAATCAGAATCTTTCCCATGGCTTGCGCCTCAACTGAAACACGCCCGAAGGCCTCGGGTTCAATCGATGGCGCCACAATGATATCGGCCAATGCATAGGCCTCGCGCATATTGACCGTGGTGCCGACAAAGCGCACTTTGCCTTCTAACCCGAGTGATTTTACCAGCGCATGCATCTCATCCACAAAATCGGGATGGCCTGAACCATCACCCACCATTAGGCACAAAAAATGCTCATCTTTCATGAGACTCAGCGCGCGGATCAGCGTTTCGTGACCTTTCCAGCGGCTGATGCGCCCGGGCAGCATAATCACCGGCAAATGTTCATCGGGCATGTGCCAGTCTTGCGCAAGTTTGGACAAGATATGCGGTGATACTTTTTCGGGGTTAAACACATTCAAATCCGCACCGCGTTGAATCACTTTTATCTTATCATGATCGCAGTCATAATGATCAATAATGTGGCGCTTCACATAGCGCGACACGGCAATCACGCGGTCGCCTTTGGTCATAATAGCGTTATAGCGTTTTTTGCCGAAACCCTCCAAGCCATACACACCATGAAAGGTGGTGACAAACGGGATACCTGCGCGCCGAGCGGCATAATAAGCCGACCATGCCGGAGCGCGCGAGCGCGCATGAATCAGCGATATTTTGCGGCGGCGAATCAGCCGAGTGAGACGGCCGATATTGCGCCATAAATCCCACGGATGTTTGCTATCGACTGGCAACAGGATATGCTCGCCGCCGCTATAGGAAACATTGGGCGTCATCGGGCCGCCGGATGATGTCACCAAACTCGTCCAGCCCTCTTTGACAATCGCGGTGCTGATTTCGATCGTGCCGCGCTCCACCCCACCGCTTTTAAGCGCGGGCAACACTTGTAATATGGTGCGGGGTAATGTCATGCCTATGACATAGCGCGGGCAGGGGGCGCTTGTCACTTTGCATTTGAGGCGAATGGGCGGGCGTGTGAATAAGTTTTGAGTTTTTATTGGTTGTCACCCCGCATTCATTGCGGGTCTCCAACCAGCAGGCGTGAGATGCCGCAATGAATGCGGGGTGACATGTAAAATCCTTTTGCAAAATGCGTGACCGCTAGCTACACATACCGCAACGCAGCAAGAGGACATTATGAAACCAACCGCAAAACCCACCAATCCCTGTTTTTCATCCGGCCCGTGTGCCAAGCGCCCTGGCTGGTCTTTGGATGCGCTCAAAGACGCGAGCTTAGGCCGTTCGCATCGCGCCAAAGTGGGTAAAGCGAAGCTGAAAGAAGTGATTGATCGCAGCAAAGCGATTTTGGGGATTCCGGATGATTACGTGCTGGGCATTGTCCCGGCATCCGATACGGGCGCGATTGAAATGGCGATGTGGTCACTGCTGGGCGAGCGCGGCGTGGATGCTTTAGCGTGGGAAAGTTTTGGCAGCACGTGGGTCAAAGACATTACCAAGCAACTTAAATTGAAAGACGTGCGCGAGATGGAAGTGGGCTATGGTAGCTTGCCCGATTTGGCACAGGTTGATTGGACGCGCGATGTGATTTTTACATGGAACGGCACAACGTCTGGGGTCTGTGTACCGAATGCGGATTGGATTTCTGACACCCGCGAAGGCCTCGCCATTTGCGATGCAACGTCGGCGGTGTTCGCGATGGATGTGCCATTTGAAAAACTCGATGTGGTGACATGGTCGTGGCAAAAAGTATTGGGCGGCGAGGCGGCTCATGGCATGATCGCACTCAGCCCGCGTGCGATTGCGCGGCTTGAATCTTACGTTCCCGCATGGCCGATGCCAAAAATTTTCCAGATGACCAGCAAAGGTAAATTGTCGGCTGGTATTTTTGAAGGCGAAACCATCAACACGCCATCGATGTTGTGCGTGGAAGATGCGCTCGATGGCCTCAAATGGGCAGAATCGATTGGCGGATTAAAAGGCCTCATCGCACGCTCTACCGCAAATTTGAAAGCAGTGGAAGATTGGGTTGCGAAAAGTGATTGGGTAGGCTTTTTGGCCGAAGATCAATCGACACGTTCTTGCACCTCGATTTGTTTAAAAATTGTCGATCCGTGGTATCAATCATTACCTGCCGACGATCAAGCCGAGCTTGCCAAACAACTCGCCTCACTGCTTGAAAAAGAAGCCGTGGCCTATGACATCGGTGCCTACCGCGACGCGCCTGCGGGCCTGCGCATTTGGGGTGGCGCCACGGTTGAAACATCCGACCTCGAAGCGCTGTTCCCGTGGCTGGAATGGGCGTGGAGTGAAGTGAAGGCGTGAGATCGTTAATCGTTAGGGCGTTAAATCGTTATGGGGACACATAAAGATCTGGATGTTTGGAAAGAATCAATCGATCTGGTTGATGCAGTTTACGATGCTACACTTTCTTTTCCCAAAGAAGAATTATATGGCCTTAATAGTCAAATGCGGCGCTCTGCAATCTCGATTCCATCGAATATTGCTGAAGGCTGTGGAAGAAATAACAAAGTAGAGCTAATCCAATTCATTGGTATTGCCCGAGGTTCGCTTGCTGAGCTTGACACCCAGGTGATTATTGCGCATAGGCGTCATTATATAATTGATGAAGTTTTTTATGCGCTGGAAATTAGATTAAACGATATTGGTAAAATGCTTTTTCGTTGGCAGACATCTGTTCGCGATTCTCATTAACGCTCTAACGACATAACGCCTTAACGCCTTAACGCTCTAACGAAAGAAACTGACATGACCCAACCCAAAGTCCTTATCTCCGACAAACTCAGCCCGCGTTCTAAGCAAATTTTTGAAGAAAAAGGCGTGATCTGCGATGTCAAAACCGGCATGACCGAAGACGAGCTGATCGCGTGCATCGGTGAGTATGATGGCTTGGCCATTCGCTCTGCCACCAAGGTGACACAAAAGGTGTTGGACGCTGCGAAAAAACTGAAAGTGGTGGGACGCGCAGGCATTGGCGTGGATAATGTCGATATCAAAGCCGCAACCGCCCAAGGCGTGGTGGTGATGAACACGCCGTTTGGAAATTCGGTGACCACGGCAGAACACGCCGTGGCGCTGATGATGTCGATGGCGCGCCAGATTCCGGTGGCGAGCGCCTCGACCCATGCGGGCAAATGGGAAAAAAACCGCTTCATGGGCACCGAATTATGCGGCAAGGTGTTGGGCCTGATTGGTTGCGGTAATATCGGATCCATTGTGGCGGATCGCGCCCAAGGCCTGAAGATGAAAGTGATGGCCTATGATCCGTTTTTGTCGAAAGAACATGCAGCGAGCATCAATGTTGAAAAAGTGGAACTCGATGAATTGCTCGCGCGCGCCGATGTGATTTCGTTGCACACGCCACTCAACGATGCCACGCGCAATATCCTCAATAAAGACTCGCTGGCCAAAACTAAAAAAGGCGTGATGATTGTGAATTGTGCGCGCGGTGGTTTAGTGGTGGAAGCCGATATTAAACCCTTGCTGGAATCAGGCCATGTGGGCGCTGCGGCGTTCGATGTGTTTGAGGAAGAACCCGCCAATAGCAATGTGTTGTTCGGCATGGAGCAGGTGATCTGCACGCCGCATCTGGGGGCATCAACTAACGAGGCGCAAGAGAATGTGGCGATTCAGGTGGCCGAGCAAATGGCTGATTATCTGGTGAATGGCACCGTGATGAATGCGCTGAATATCCCTTCGGTATCGGCAGAAGATGCGGCGAAATTGAAGCCTTATATTGAGTTGGCATCGCGCCTTGGCAGCTTTGCAGGCCAAATTACCGAAACAGGTTTGAATAAAGTGGTGATTGAATATGAAGGCGCGATGGCCGCGATGAATACCAAACCACTCACAGCAGCCGCACTTAATGGTTTGCTGCAACCGCTGATGGAAGGCGTGAATATGGTGAATGCGCCAGTGGTTGCCAAAGAGCGCAACATTGAAGTCAGCGAGATTAAAAATGAAAAGCATGAGCGTGCATCGAACTATAAAACGCTGATGCGCTTGACCGTGACGAGCGATCGCCGCACGCGCGACATTGCAGGCACCGTGTTTGCCGATCAACCGCGTGTGGTGCAGATCAACGGCGTGCCGCTGGAAGCCGCACTCGGTCATCATATGATCTTCATCAACAATGAAGATAAGCCAGGCCTGATTGGTGGCGTGGGTGTGTTGCTGGGGGATGCGGGAGTCAACATCGCCAACTTCCATTTGGGTCGTAAAAAAGTCGGCACCGAAACCGAGGCCGTGGCCTTGGTGGAAGTGGATCATGCGGTGAGCGCCGAGCTGATTAAAAAGATCAGCGAATTACCAAGCGCCAAGCAGGTGAAGGCGCTCAAATTTGAGTGAGTTTGAGCGCTGTCATTCCCGCGTAGGCGGGAATCCAGCCTTGTTTTTAAAGATAGTTTTTTGACGGCCTAATCGGCCTACTGGATCCCCGCCTTCGCGGGGATGACAAGCCTGTGACTACTGCAACACCCGTGGCCGTGGGTTAAACAGCGGATGTTCTACACGGTCTTTGGGGCGAATGTCTAAGCGCTCTGCGCTGCCTCCTTGCAAAAACAACCATGATCGCACCAGATGCTCTGCGCCGATGGGTTCTTGCAAATCGGCGAGCACCACCTCGGGTACAATCTGAATGATTTTGCCTTCCTCATCGATGTAAATCACATCGAGCGGCTCATAAATCCGCATATTCATCAGTGGGACATCGGTGGGCGGGTCGAACATAATCATCACCGCTTTATCGGCCTGCGCTTGGCTGGCGGAATAAAACCATTCCGATTGCAAGGCCTGCACTGAGCGAATTTCAACATCCATCGCAATGGGTTCGCGCACTTTCGTTTTCTTTTTGGATTTTTTTGTTTCATCTTCATCGCCCGTCAGCACTTTCACCGAATAGACGCCTGCAGGCATGATGGTGATGCTATCACGGCGATAAACCAGCGGTTCACCTGAGGCGTGGGCAGAAAAAGTGCTGAGGCAGATTAGCAATATCGTTGCTGTCATGCCGCATTTATTGCGGCATCTGCATCCACACAGCGCCAGACCCCGCAACAAGTGCGGGGTGACAAGTGAAAATGACAAGGTGTTTTTCATTCTGATTCCTTATACTCAAACGCATCGCCCAGCTTCAGCCCCAATCTGTCGATATCACCCGCATCAAGCTCTAACACATAACGAGCAGGAACAGGGCAGGGGATAATGTCGAGCGAGTGCGGCACTGCATTTTTATGGAAATGCACTATTTTCTTTGTCTCATCAAAAAACACCATATCCAATGGAATCAGTGTGTTTTTCATCCACATTTTCACGCGGATTTCATCTTCAAAATCAAATAACATTCCATCATAAGGCGCGATGGAGGTGCGATGCATCAGCCCGCGTTGCAGATCTTCTGAGTCGACGGCCATCTCTATTTTAAG
>JAKFUW010000131.1 GCA_021732545.1 Alphaproteobacteria bacterium
AAGATCGAGGGCATCTCGGATCTGCGCGACGAATCCGATAAATCCGGCGTGCGCGTGGTGATTGAAATCAAACGCGATGGCGTGGACGATGTGGTGCTCAACCAGCTATTCATGTATACGCCGCTGCAAACCAGCTTTGGCGTGAACATGCTGGCGCTGCATCATGGCCGCCCGCAACAGATGAACATCAAGCAAATCTTGATGGCGTTTATTGAGTTTCGCGAAGAAGTGATTACGCGGCGCACCAACTTTTTGCTCAATAAATCGCGTGACCGCGCCCATGTGTTGATTGGCTTGGCCATAGCGGTTGCCAACATCGATGAAATCATCCGCGTGATCCGTGCCTCCAAAGACCCGGTTGTGGCCCGCGAAGAACTGATGAGCCGCGACTGGGATGCTGCCGATGTGGTGGCACTGCTGGAACTGGTCGATGATTCTGGCAACCAGGTTAAAGGCGGCAAAATCCGCTTCACCGAGGCGCAAACCAAAGCCATTTTAGAACTGCGCCTGCAACGCTTAACCGGCTTGGAGCGCGAGAAAATCGATGGTGAACTCGCAGGGCTTGCCACCGAGATCAAAGAATTTCTTTCTATTCTTGGCGACCGCGTGAAATTGTTTGGCATCATGCGAAGTGAGTTGGTGCAGATTAAATCCGAATTTGCGGTGCCGCGCCGCACGATGATCGAAGAATCGGATGCGGAAATCGACTTTGAAGATCTGATTCAGCGTGAAGACATGGTCGTCACCGTCACGCAAGGTGGCTACATCAAACGCGTGCATTTGGATAAATACCGCGCGCAAAAACGCGGCGGAAAAGGCCGCAAAGGCATGGCCACCCGCGATGAAGACGTGACCACCGAAATTTTTGTGACCAACACTCACACGCCCGTTTTGTTCTTCTCATCGGCAGGCAAGGTCTATAAATTAAAGGTCTATAAACTGCCCGTGAGCGAGCCGCAATCGCGTGGCAAAGCATTGGTCAACATCTTCCCGCTGAGCAACGGCGAAACCATCACCAGCTTTATGCCATTGCCCGAAGACGAAACCACATGGGATAGCATGTCACTGATGTTTGCCACCGCGCAGGGTAATGTGCGCCGCTCGGATTTATCCGATTTCCACAACATCATGCGCAATGGTAAAATTGCGATTCGCCTCGATGATTCGGATCAATTGATCGGCGTGAAATCCTGCTCTGAAACCGATCATATTCTGCTCGCCTCGCAATCTGGCAAATGCGTGCGCTTTGGTGTTGAAGGCTTGCGGATTATCAAAAGCCGCACATCGGACGGTGTGCGCGGCATGAAACTCGCCAAAGATGACCGCGTGGTATCAATTTCCATCTTGAACGGTATCAAAGCGGATGCCGATGAACGCACTGCGTACCTGAAAATTGCATCAGCCAAACGCCGTTCTATCGATAGTCATCCCGAAGAAGGCGAAGCCGACGAGGGATCTGTGATTGAACTATTGGATTCCTCCGACTCTGACGAGTCGATCGGAATGACGGAAATCATGTTATCCCCTGAGCGCGTGGCCGAACTGGAAGCGGCGGAGCAATTCATCCTCACCATGACCGAAAATGGCTTTGGTAAGCGTTCATCGGCCTATGAATACCGCACCACTAACCGTGGCGGTAGCGGCATCGTCAACATCGCCACCTCCAAGCGCAATGGCACCGTGGTGGCGAGCTTCCCCGTCGAAGGTGGCGATCAGATCATGCTGATGACCGACAAAGGCAAAATCATCCGCTGCCCCGTGGCCGATATCCGCATTGCGGGCCGCCCCACACAAGGCGTCACCATCTTCAAAGTTGAGGATGGCGAGCGTGTGATGTCAGCCGTGAGCATCAATGAAAGCATGCTCGGTGGTGACGACGCGGATGGTGAGGATGAGGGTGAGGGCGTGCAAGAATAGGCTCTTCACCTCTCCCAATGGGAGAGGTCAAAACCGACCTTAGGTGGTTTTGGGAGAGGGAGAAAAAATGAGACGCACCAAAGGCTACCCTCACCCGAAATAGCGATGCTATTTCGACCTCTCCCAGTGGGAGAGGTGTTATCGCGCTTATCCACACCCCCATAATGTCATCAATCTTTCACACATCGGGGGCGAATGATCGCCTATAATGATTTTTATGGAGCATGACAAAAACAATCAGTCGTTACAGGGCGCAACGCACACCCGCTCGCACATCGCGCAGGTGGGCACCGTTACCGATTCGGCGCGCAACATCCGCATGCTGGCGGTCGAATTCAGCCAGGCACGTGCGCAAGCTCACAAGGTTTATTTTTCATTGGTGAAAACCGCGCAAGTAGGCGCCGTCAGCGAAGCGTTCCGCACTGCGCCGGAATATCAGCCCGCGCACAAGCCCTCATCGCAAAAATTCAGCCGCTGGGAGTGGTTTATGGATTTTATCGGTAGCATCGGTGGTAACCAGCTGGGAAAAATCCCGCTGATGGCTGTGGCCCAAATCGCAGACGATACTGCCATCCGCATCCGCCACGATATTGGTTTGTTCGATGCGTTTCAATCCATCTGCGAGCAACGCACGATGCAGGCCAAATCTGCTGTCAATCGCGATATTTTTTCCACTGCTAAATCTCAACTTGACGAGCTCAAGCAAAGTGTGGAACATCTGCACGATGTTGCACAGGCCGTGGCCGCACAGGCGAATGTGCAATCCGCCTTGTGCGATACCAGCGCCTAATTTCTTAACCTCAAGGTTTTCATGACGAATCGCATTGGTATTTATCCCGGCACCTTTGATCCTATCACCACGGGCCATCTGGACATTATCCGTCGCAGCCTGCGCGTGGTCGATCAACTGATTATCGGCGTCGCGCTCGACACCACCAAACACCCGATTTTTGATGTGAATCTGCGAGCCGATCTGGTGCGCCAAGATGTCGCCGATATGCTGCTCGAAGACAGCGAGCGCGTGGCTGTGATTCCTTTTTCGGGGTTATTGATTAATTTTGCGCGCGAACACAACGCAAAGCTCCTAATTCGTGGACTTCGCGCGGTATCCGATTATGAATATGAATTTCAGATGGCGTGCATGAACACTACGCTGGATTCTTCCATTGAAACGGTGTTTTTGACCGCATCGGAAGGTACGCATTTTATCTCATCGCGCTTTGTAAAACAGATTGCGCGACTAGGCGGCGATGTCGGCAAGATGGTTTCGCTCAATGTAGCGCGGCACCTTGAGGCTTATTTTGAGGCGGAGCGTTAATAATTGATCCCTATTTGTCATGCCGCACTTGTTGCGGCATCTCCATCTGGCTGGTTGGAGACCCCGCAATAAATGCGGGGTGACACCGAATGAATGATTAAAAATAAAGCTAAAAAATCCTATAATTTGCTTCGCAAATTCGGGTGATGACGTATATAGAAGTCTTATTATCTTCGTCTTTCACCCTAAATATTGGAGTTGATATGAGAATTTTAGTAGCCCTGTTCACACTCATCTTTGGAGTAAGCCACATGACCAATGCCTCCGCCCGCGACCTTGAAAACACCCTCTATTTGCAGCTTAAAGATGGCCGCGTGGTGATTGAAATGTATCCCGATAAAGCGCCCAAACATGTCGCGCGCATCAAGGAACTCGCTCGCAAAGGCTTTTATGATGGGATTGTGTTTCACCGCGTAATCGAGGGCTTTATGGCACAAACCGGCGACCCCACCGGCACGGGTTCTGGCGGTTCGGGCCAGAAAATCAAAGCCGAATTTAACGACGTGAAACACAAACGCGGCACCGTGTCCATGGCGCGCTCATCCAACCCCGATTCTGCCGATAGCCAATGGTTCATCTGCTTTCAATCGACACCCTCGCTCAATGGTGAATACACCGCATGGGGCCAAGTGGTGGAAGGGATGGAATTTGTGGATGCTATCAAAAAAGGGGATGCGGATTTCAATGGTCAGGTGACCGATCCTGACAAAATTGTAAGCCTGAAAGTGGCAGCGGATGTGAAAGAATAAATCGTTAAATCGTGATGTCGTTAAATCGTTATTCAACTTAACGCTCTAACGACTTAACGCCTTAACGACTTCACCATGTTAGTCTCCGATTTCAACTTCACCCTACCCGATGATCGCATCGCCACGCACCCTGTGGAGCCACGCGACGCGGCAAAGCTGTTGCAAGTTTCCAAATTCTTTTTCGATTTCACTTTTACTCAGTTGCCCGATTTGTTAAAGGCCGGCGATGTGATGGTGTTTAACGATAGCAAAGTGATCCCCGCGCGGTTGTTTGGAACATCAGGTAGCAAAGAATTCGAAGTTTTGCTGCACCAGGCCGTCATTGCGAGGCAAAGCCGAAGCAATCCAACTGACCCTGCCACTGGATCGCCACGCGCCAAAGATGGCGCTCGCGATGACGACTCCGTAATCTGGACCGCCTTCATCCGCCCCTTAAAAAAACTCAAAATTAGCGATGTGCTGATTTTCAGCGATGACTTGCGCGCCGAGCTGATCGAAAAAAAACCCAGTGGCGAAGCGGTGCTTTGTTTTACTGTCACTCCATGCTCGTCATCCCTGCGAACGCAGGGATCTCTCTCTAAGCTAGCACAAACGGATCAAGAGATTCCTGCCTGCGGCGCGAGCGCCTTCGCAGGAATGACACCGCAACAAAACACCTTCTTCGACATCCTTCACCGCATCGGCCACATGCCACTGCCGCCTTATATTAAACGCGAAGATGAAGCAGCTGATGCTCACGATTACCAAACCATCTATGCCAAGCATGAAGGATCGGTGGCCGCACCCACTGCGGGGCTACACTTTACACCGCAGTTAATGCAACGCCTGCAAGCCAAGGGCATCCACACAGCATTTGTAACATTGCATGTGGGTGCAGGAACCTTTCAGCCCGTGAAAGTGGACGACACAAATGACCACGTCATGCACTCAGAATATGCGATCATCACGCCCGAAACCGCCGATGCCATCAACCGCGCGAAAGAAGCTGGCGGCAAAGTGATAGCCGTTGGCACCACGTCCTTGCGGATATTAGAAACCGCAACCGATGATGCTGGCACGCTGCATCCCTTCAGCGGCAGCACCGATATTTTCATTACGCCTGGCTATCACTTCAAACTCATCGATCGATTAGTGACCAATTTTCACCTACCCTGCTCCACGCTCTTTATGCTGGTCTGCGCCTTTAGTGGCGCCGACCGCATGAAAGCGGCCTATGCCTACGCCATCGCCAATCGCTATCGTTTTTATTCCTATGGCGATGGGTGTTTATTGGATAGGAAAAAGGGATGAGAGGCGAGAGATGAGAAATGAAGAAATCACTTGCTTTCCCTAACCCCTAGCCCCTAGATCCTATTCTTATGACCACTCCCTTTCACATTCACGCGCGCTGTGGCGATGCACGATGCGGCACGATTGCTACCGCGCACGGCACGGTTCGCACACCTGCTTTCATGCCGGTTGGCACCGTCGGCACCGTGAAGGGCATGATGCCCGAAGCGGTGCGCGAGTTGGGCGCGGACATCATCCTTGGCAACACCTACCACCTCATGCTGCGCCCCACCGCAGAGCGCGTGGCACGGATGGGTGGCCTGCACCAATTCATGAACTGGCCACACCCGATTCTCACCGATTCGGGCGGCTTTCAGGTGATGTCGCTTTCAGGGCTTCGCAAACTCACTGAAGCTGGCGTGACCTTTCAATCGCATATCGATGGCTCCAAACATGAACTCACGCCTGAACGCGCGATGGAGATTCAACATCTGCTCGATTCTAATATTTCCATGGTGCTCGATGAATGCACGCCCTACCCTGCCACGCATGAGGTGGCTAAACTTTCCATGGAACGCTCGATGCGCTGGGCGCAGCGGTGCCACAGCGCGTTTCACGCGCTACAGTCGCCAGGTGCCAGTTGCCAGTTGCCAGAAGAAAACACCGCTTGCAACTCGCAACCCGCAACTCGCAACTATTCTGGCTATGGTGCATTCGGTATTGTGCAAGGCAGCGTCTATGAAGATTTACGCCATGCGAGTATCGAGTCACTCACTGCTATTGGGTTCGATGGCTATGCGATTGGAGGCCTCGCGGTCGGCGAAGGGCAAGCCGAAATGTTCCGCGTGCTGGATTTCACCATGCCTGCGATGCCCACCGAGAAACCACGCTATTTGATGGGCGTGGGCAAACCATCGGATATGTTAGGCGCAGTAGAGCGCGTGATTGATATGTTCGATTGCGTGATCCCCACGCGCTGTGGCCGTTTGGCGCGCGCTTATACCCGCATGGGCTAAATCAACATCAAAAACGCACGCCACATCGATGACCCTCGCCCGCTGGATGATCAATGTTCTTGTCCCGCTTGCAAAAATTATAGCCGCGCCTATTTAAATCATCTGTTCAAAGCAGGCGAAATGC
>JAKFUW010000250.1 GCA_021732545.1 Alphaproteobacteria bacterium
GGCCTGATCGCGCGCTAATTCACGAATCTGGATGATGGGGGCGGAAAGTGTCGCCACCTGAGCCATCGGGTTGACACCTTGGTGATGCGGCGTGATACCATAAAGTGCACAGCCTGGACGCGCCAAATCAAAATGCCAATCAGATGGCAAAAAGATGCCCGACGAATTGGCAAGGCTGCGAGGAATATTGGTGAATCGCTGCGTAGCTGTGTTGAATCGTACTAGCTGCGCAGCATTTTCAGGGTGCTCGCGCTCGCCCGCGCAACTCAGATGCGACATCAGCAAACCCACGCGGCAGGCTTTCAGATCATCTGCGCTCACCGTGACCATTTCATCTTCGGTCAGCCCCAGCCGCCCCATGCCCGTATCAATGTGCAAAATACTCGTGGCATCGCGGTGATCGATGGCTATTTCACGCCAGCGTTGCATTTGGTCAGGGCAATTGAGCACCGGAATTAATCGGTGATTCACAAACGCCAACGCCTCGCCCTTGCCCACCCCATGAAACACCGCAATGCGCCGATCAGGCAACGCCTCGCGAAGCGCGATGCCTTCTTCAAGCGTTGCTACAAAAAAGCTCTGACATCCGGCGGTAGCGAGCGCCTGCGACACTTCCACAGCACCCAAACCATAAGCATTGGCCTTCACCACTGCCGCACATTCTTCGCCCGCAAAGCGGCTGCTAAGCAGGCGGTAATTGGCCACGATAGCAGCTAAGCTGACAGTGAGAGTGGGTGAGTCAAAGGGTGTCATAAGGGGCTAGGTTCTAGGGGTTAGGGGCTAGTATTAGCACGCAAATAAAGCGATGTCACCCCGGTTGCGACAGCACACCGGGGTCTGGTTTTTTTACAGGTAAACCCGATACCAGTGTTGCAAAGCATACCGGTATGACCTATGGTGACTGCCTCATACTTAACGATTTAACGACTTAACGGTTTAACGATAGAGCCACCCATGCGCACCGCCACCATCTCTCGCACCACCAAAGAAACTTCCATCCATGTTGAGGTCAATCTCGACGGTACGGGCGTGTATGACATTTCAACCGGCATTGGCTTTCTCGATCACATGCTGGAACAACTTTCGCGCCACAGCCTGATTGATTTAAAGGTGCAGGCCAAAGGCGATCTACACATCGATTTTCACCACACCACCGAAGATTGCGGCATTGCGGTGGGTCAGGCGATTGATAAGGCCTTGGGCGAAAAACGCGGCATCACGCGCTATGCCGATGCCTTATCGCCGATGGATGAGACGCTGACCCGCGTGGCGATGGATCTATCGGGCCGGCCTTATTTTATCTGGAAGGTGGAATTTACCAAACCTAAATTGGGTGAGATGGATACCGAATTATTCCGCGAATGGTTCCAAGCCTTCGCCATGAATTCTGGCGCCACGCTGCATATCGAAACGTTGTATGGCATCAATAATCACCACATCGTGGAATCCTGCTATAAAGGGTTGGCGCGGGTGTTGCGTGAGGCAACCTCCATCGATCCGCGCAAGGGCGATTCGGTTCCCTCGACTAAAGGCCAGTTGGGTGGGTAAATAATTGAAGCCGTCACCCCGTGCTTGTCAGGGGACTGGTGGATGTATTTTTCAGACTCCGTCATGCGACCGGGTGATAGCTACGTCACTCAACGCGGTTTAAAGCCCGTTAATGTCACCAGCTCCAGCGTTGCTTTTAGCTTGCCATCGGCACCCGCAAAATGCGCGTGATAATGATCGCGCATGGCGGCAAATAAGCG
Source organism: Alphaproteobacteria bacterium (assembly GCA_021732545.1). GTDB lineage: Bacteria > Pseudomonadota > Alphaproteobacteria > Rickettsiales > UBA3002 > JAKFUW01. Next base: position 1,749 of record JAKFUW010000250.1, read on the forward strand.
GCGCGATGAGAAAGTCTGCGCACGCTCCACTAAATTGTTGGCGTAGCCCGCATGGCGCAGATCAGCCATCAGTGCATAGACGGATGGATAAAGAATTTCCAGCGTTTCCGAATCGCACACCGGAAGCTCATAGCCCGTACGTTGCAGCAGGCTTGCCGCATCACGGATATCGACAAAGGGTGCCACGCGCGGCGAGCTACCGCCATAGAGCGCGTTTTCGGCAGCCGCAAAGCTCAGCCGCAATTCCTGCAAGGTGGAAGCTCCGGGAAGCATCACCAGCAACATGCCGTCCGCAACAAGGCTGTGGCGGATCTGGATGAGGGTGCCCACCAGATCATTGACGCCATAGAGCGCGCCAAGGCTTATGACCAGATCGAAGCTGTTTTGGCCAAAGGGCAGATATTCGGGGTTGCACACCACATCGGCATCGCGTGCCAACACATCGCAACCCGTGAAACGTTTGATTTTGGGGTGCGTGCGCAATGGCTGCGCCATGATGGCGTGATGCGAGCCAAGATTCAGCGCGTGGACAAAATCGCGGCTGATATCATCGATTCGGTCAAGCAGGCGTGCGGAAATATCATGCACCATCGGCGCGAGGGATGGCGCGCAAGATTGCCAGCGCACGGCGCGACTTGTTGCAAGACGAACATCAAAAATCATGGTAGGTTGGGTCATATGAAAAACACTTTACTTGCCTTGAATGAAAAAGCCAAACCACTTGGTGTATGGGTCGCCGATTTATGTTTTCCACCGCGTTGCAGCGGGTGTGGCGTTATCACCGATGCGGTGCATGGATTTTGCGTGAATTGCTTTGATGCGATTGATTTTATCAGTGCCCCGCAATGCGATTGTTGTGGGCTGCCGTTTGAATCGGATTTGGGTGCCGATGCGCTGTGCGCAAGCTGTATGCAAACTCGCCCGCCTTATACCGCAGCGCGTGCGGCCTTTCATTATAATGATGCCAGCCGCGCGCTAATTACGCGTTTCAAATATAATGATTCCACCCAAAGCCTGCCCGCTTATGTGGCGCTGCTGCGGCGTGCGGGTGGTGCGTTGATGCAAGATTGCCAGGTGATCATTCCCGTGCCGCTGCATCGCAAACGCCTCATCCGCAGGCGTTATAATCAGGCGGCGTTGCTGGCTTACGGCTTGGCTCGCGCGTGCGACAAGCCTGTGCTGCCCGATGGCCTGATACGCGTGCGCCATACCACGCCGCAAGTGGAGCTGGCGCGCAGCGCGCGGCTTGAAAATGTCAAAGGTGCATTCAGAGTCAATCACCGTTATGCTGCTTATTTAAAGGGGCAATCGGTGGTGCTAATCGATGATGTGATGACCACGGGCGCGACGATTCATGCGTGCAGCATGATATTGATGCAAGCAGGCGCGGCGCGGGTGATCGTGTTGACGCTGGCACGAAGTGTGAGGGATTAAATATGAAAGTAGCGTGCATACAAATCAATAGTGGCGATGATGTGGCTGAAAATATCCGCATCATTGATGCGCAGATTCGCAAGGCGCATGCGCAAGGTGCGCAGCTTGTGGCGCTGCCTGAGAATGCGTTTTATATGCGTGGATCCGATGGCCAAAACATCCCCGAACACAGCATGGATTCGCATGAAGGACTCGTTGCGATGCAGTCGCTGGCGAAAGAATTACAATGTTGGATAGTGATAGGCTCGTTATTTGTGCGCGATGCAAAAAGTGGCAAGCATTTTAACCGCAGCGTGGTGGTGGCACCCACAGGCGCGGTGCAGGCGCATTACGATAAAATCCATCTGTTCGATGCCGATTTTAACGATGGCGAATGTTACCGCGAATCGGCGAGCATTGCAGCAGGCGCGCAATCGGTGGTCACGCCGCTGCCGTGTGGCATGATGGGCCTTAGCATCTGTTACGACGTGCGCTTTGCGCATTTATACCGCGATCTGGCCAAAGCAGGTGCGACGATTTTAAGCGTGCCTGCCGCCTTCACGCAGCGCACGGGCCTTGCGCATTGGCATGTGTTGTTGCGTGCGCGCGCCATTGAAACCGGATGCTATGTGATCGCACCTGCGCAATGCGGCACCCATGGCGGCAAGCGCCGCACCTATGGCCATTCACTCATCGTGGATCCGTGGGGAGAAGTGCTCGCCGATGGTGGCGAACAGGTGGGCATCGTGATGGCCGATATCGACCCCGCACGCGTGGCGATGGCACGGAACCATCTGCCGTGTTTGCAGCATGATAGAGAGTATGGATTTTAACGCTACGTTGGTGTCATCCTGCGGGACGTGAAACGTCAGCGCAGGATCTGCAGCAAGATTCCGCGCTCTCACTTCGTGAGCCGCGGAATGACGGTTACCGCACCGCCACCATCAAATAATTCACATCGAGATCATCAGGGCTTAGTCGCCACTGCCATTTGATGGGGTTCAGCACCATGCCTTGCGTGTCGATCACGCGCAGCGCGTTATGCTCCATGCTGCGTTGCATGTCGGCGGGTTTGATGAATTTGCGCCAATCATGGGTGCCGCGCGGGAGCAAACGCAGCACATATTCTGCGCCCACAATCGCCATTGCAAACGACTTTGCGGTTCGGTTGAGGGTGGTCATAATCAGCATGCCGCCAGGTTTTACGAGCGCCGCGCAGGATGCAATGAAAGCATCGGCATCGGCCACATGCTCGATGATTTCAAGCGCAAGCACCAGATCGAATTGGTGATTTTCAGCCACCATCGCTTCGGCGGTGGTGGCTCGGTAGTTGACGCTCACATTCATCATCTGCGCGTGAACAGTGGCAGTTTTGATGTTTTTCTCTGAGGCATCGACTCCCGTAACGCTCGCGCCCATGCGCGCCATCGGCTCGCAGATGAGTCCGCCGCCGCAGCCAATATCCACCACCGACAGATTACTCAATGCGCGCAGTGATGCGGCATCGCGGCCAAAATGGGTGCAGGCGTGGGTTTTGATGAAACCAAGCCGTAGCGGGTTGATATCGTGCAGGGGCTTGAAGGGGCCTTTTGCGTCCCACCATTTCTCAGCCAGTTTTGAGAATTGCTCGACTTCCTGTGCATTGATAGAAGAAGTGGTGCTGGGCTTGTCTGCTTGCGTTTGTGTGTTCATAGCACTATAATTACTGCAAAAATCTGGGAGAAACAAGCGTTGCCAGCACCTGCTCCACAAAAACCACCGCAATCCAAAGGATTGATCATTTTTTTGCGCGAATTGCGCGGGATGTTTGGCGGTGTATTTGAGTGGGTGGAAGACCTGCAGCGCAAGTTTGAAAATCTCACCGAAACCAGCTTTCAACTGGCGTGTAAAATGGCAGGTGAAGGCCGTATCAATGATGCGCAGCTGCGGCTTCGGGTGGCATTGTGGCTCACTCCTGATCACGTGCCAAGCTTGTATAATCTGGGCTGTATTTATCATCACAAAAAGCTAGATGATCTGGCGATGCAGTGCTTTACCAAAGTGCTGCGCAAAGTGCCCAATCATGAAAATGCGTTGTTTATGGTGTGCGGGATGAACCCGACGTTGCTTAAGGAACAAGCGCGACCCAAAACCATGCCTTATGCGATGGCGGTGGAATATTTTGAAGGGGTGGCACGCGGCTATGAATATGACCAGCAGCTCAAAGGCTATCAGCTGCCGGTGATGACACATCAGCTGCTTAATCCGCTGATTGAAGAAAGTGGTTTGGTGCGGCGCGATTTGCTCGATTTAGGGTGCGCAACGGGGTTGGCTACCATCTCGTTTCAAGAGCAGTTCGCCAATGTGGTGGGGGTTGATTTTTCAGAAGGCATGCTCGATCAAGCCTATCGCAAGATGGATCGTCGTGGTGTGAAATTATTTAACCGCCTTATCAACCAAGATATGCGGGTGATGCTGCAGGAAGCCAAAGATGCAAGCTTCGATGTGGCCTTGTGTTTGCAAGCGTTCAAATATGTGGGCGATGCGGAGCTGGTGTTTACCGAGCTTGCGCGCGTGCTGCGCCCGGGCGGATTGTTTGCGTGCAGCGTGGATCCTTATGTGCAGCCGCAAGGCTTTGGCCTGATGGCAAAATCTGGCTATTTTGGCCATAGTGTGAATTATGTGTTGGCGCTGGCCGAACAAGCGGGGCTGGAAGTGGTGCGCACGGGCGAGGTGTTGGGCTATACCAATCAGCATGTGCAGCTGTGCATTTTCCGCAAAGCAAAGGTGTCTTGATGAAACCGTCTTTGCGAGGAGTCGCGCATAAGCGCACGACGAAGCAATCCATGAGAATTGCGCTGGATTGCCGCGCCGCTTTGCGGCTCGCAATGACACGTCGATAGAGGTGTTTTTGCATCTGGCTCCCGCATCGCTTGCCGATATTTCCACGCTTGCCGCGCTCCATCAGGCGTGCTTTGCGCGGGGCTGGAGCGAAACCGAATTTGGCGTGTTTTTTGAGCGTGAGGGCATTGTGGGGTTTGTTGCCTGTCATCCTGCGGATTGCGTGAGCAATCGCGCAGGATCTCGCGCCGATGCTGCGCCTGATGCTACCGCATCATCGCAGCATGACAAAGAAGCGGTTGGGTTTATTTTTTGCTGGGTGGTGGCGGGTGAATCGGAGTTGCTGGCGATGGGC
>JAKFUW010000071.1 GCA_021732545.1 Alphaproteobacteria bacterium
CCATAGATTGCATCGACGCGGGTTTTTTTAATAATCAGCGGGTCTTTGCCCATTGCAATCAACATCGGAATGTTATCAGAGGCCTGAATTTTGATATCCGAACCCGTAAATTGCGAGGATGGAAAACTATGCGCCATCACCCACAGCGGCACGCGATACAGCGTGCTCATCGTATCATTGCCCCACACCGCAGGCGCGCTTAAAATCAGGCCTTGCGCACCCTTGCACCCCTCATTCGCGCAGGCCAGCATCGCAACCGCTCCTCCCATGCTTTCGCCCAGCACAAACAGCGGCACATGGGGATAGCGCGCGCTTGTGGCCGCAATCACATGGCGCAGATCGCGTATCAGATTATGTTGTCCCGCCCAAATGCCGCGCTGCGCACTGTTACCAAAGCCGCGCTGATCATAGGCAATCACGCCAATACCCTTGGACACAAATGCCTGCGCGGGCAGCGCAAACGCATTGCCATAATCATTGAATCCGTGAAGCGCGATGATGATGGCTTTGGGCTTGGTCTTTGGCATCCAGCGATGCAGCGGCAAAGGCGAGGCATCTGGCCCCGTCAAATGATTTTCTTGCCACGCAAAGGGCTTGTCCACAGCGGGCTTGAAGGGTTGCACCTGAGGGCTGGCGCAGGCCACCAAGCCAAGCAACAAAAGCACTAGCGAACACATTTTCATGAAAGACAAACAGTCCTGTCCATCTGCGCCATCACCTCATCGTGAGGCACCACTCTGCCCGCATCCGCATCTTCAATGCCTTTCATCACAGCGCCCACATAAGCGTCAGGAGATAAAATAATTGTCTCTGATTCGATACGCCTATGCATGACATCCTTATCAAAAATTTGCATGCAGCATTATATCCCGATTGGCAGCACAGCGCTCATCAAAAATCTGATTGCGATGCCGCAATGTCGCGTGGACATTATCATTTCGATATATTTACATCACAGGCCTTTTTACGAAGTTGTCATACCGGCGAATGCGGGAATCCGGTTCTGGCTCGTGCTGCTGGCCAGAATGACCGTTTTCATGGTCTGGATTCCCGCACATCCGGAGATGTCAGTCGTTAATGTTAGGCAAGATTACTGGCAAACTTCCGCTTCAACCACGCATCCACCGACAACTTACCCGCGCCGTGGGTCAGCAGCACACACAACAGCAGCGCCCAATGGATGTGGTCAGTATGTTGCAGATAGGTAAGCTGGATCACCGCCGTCATCGCCAGCAAAGGCAAGGTGGCAAGGCGGGTGGCAAGGCCCAGCACCAGCGCAATGGGGCATGCCAGCTCAAAGAAAGTGCTGCAATAGGCCGCAATCTCAGGCGAAATAACGGGCACCATATATTCATATTCAAATAGCTGAATGGTACTATCAAAATCTTTGATCTTGGTCAGGCCCGAAGTGAAAAAGGTTTTGGCAATCCACAAGCGTGCAGCCAACAAGGCCAGCGGCCCCGCGCGGTCGGTAATCTTCAAAAAACAGTTGTAAAGTGAGTGTAATGCCGTCATATCTTATCTCCATGCAAGTTTCCCATTCATTCATATCAGAAAAATCAATGGTTACAATTCCTCTTTTATCATCGGTTGATAAAGATTCGCCAGAAAAATTGATGGCGCTGGTGCAAAAAGGCGATTCACGAGCTTATCATCAATTACTCTCGCAGCTTGAGCCCTTGATTCGGCGCATGATAGCGCGCAAAGTGCCTGCGGCCGATGTGGAAGATGTGGTGCAGGAGGTGTTGGTTTCGATCCATAAAGCCCGCCACACTTATGATGGCTCGCGCGCGCTGATGCCGTGGGTGTTTGCGATTGCTCGCTTTAGGCTGACCGATTATCTGCGCCAGCATTATGCCGCCATGAAGCATGTGCATGTGGATATTGACGGGATGCACGAATTTTTAGCGCAGCCTGTAACCGAAAGTACCGAGCTTTCCGAACACATGAATGAAGCGCTCAAAAGCCTGCCGCAGCGTCAGCAAACCATTTTAACGCTGATGCACGAACAAGGCTATACCGCCAAAGAAGTAGGCGCGCAGCTGGGGATGAAAGAATCAGCGGTGAAGGTGGCCGCACACCGCGCCTATAAACAGATGAAAACAAAGCTACAAGAGCAATGACGACCACGCGCCATTCAAGAGCCAACCCGCGCGTAAACCTGATGGCGATCAATCGACGTGGCGCGGATGTTTTTATATGCGTTTGATGGTGTTGGCTGGCATTCATGCATGGGCAGGTAAAAAAATATTGAAATGGTGATGTAACTTTTTTACCCTCTTGCACGAAATGTCAGATATGATAGTAATCATTTAATTCATTTAACCCTATTCATTTAACCCTAAGGAGAAACCTCATGAATAAATTACTTTTAACCGCTGCGATGGCAGGACTCACCGCGGCTGCGTTTGCTGCACCTGTGATGGCCGCAGATGCTGCCAAAGAAAAATGCTACGGCGTGGCGATGGCTGGCAAAAATGATTGCGCATCGGCCAACGGTTCACACTCATGTGCAGGCCAGGCAACCACGAACAAAGACCCAAATGAGTGGAATCTGGTTGTAAAAGGTGAGTGCACGAAATTGGGTGGCTCACTCACCCCGCCTGCGAAATAATCGCTTGCGCTAAAAAAGGAAACGGGGCTGGGAAACCGGCCCCGTTTTTGTTTGTTACGGATTGTCATACCCGCGAAAGCGGGTATCCAGAAAGTTAAAGAACTGGATTCCTGCTTTCGCAGGAATGACACCTTTGTCATAACAATCTATCATTGATGGAATTCTTGTGCGAACAACACCATCTCTCGGATTTGGCCTTGGGCTTCGCACTGCGCATGTGGAAACTATTCTGCGGACACGCCCGAGCGTGGATTGGTTCGAGATTATTTCCGATAATTACATCAACGCGCATGATGGCCATGTGGCGATGCTCGAAGATATCCGCGCTGATTATCCGCTGGTGATGCATGGCGTGTCGCTTTCCATCGGTTCTACCGATCCGCTGAATCTGGAATATATCGCGGCACTTGCAACGCTTGCTGCTCGCATCGATGCGGCGTTTGTGTCTGATCATCTTTGTTATACTGGCGTGCAAGGCGCATTCACCCACGATTTATTGCCGATTCCCTATACGCAAGAAGCACTCGCTCATGTGGTGCCTCGTGTGCATAAATTGCAAGAAATGCTGCAGCGCCCATTCGTGTTTGAGAATGCTTCGACCTACTTAGAATTTGATGGCGCAACCTTAAGCGAGCCAGAATTTCTGAGCGAACTGTGCGCACAAACAGGCTGCAAATTATTGCTCGATGTCAACAATGTGGTGGTGTCGAGTTTTAATCATGGCTGGGATATCAAAACCTATCTCGATGCGATCCCTGCAGAGCATGTGGTGCAATATCATCTGGCGGGGCACAGCGATTTGGGCACTCACAAAATTGATACGCACGACCAAACGGTGAGCGATGAAGTGTGGCAGTGGTTTCGTTATACGCACGCGACTAAGGGTGCGCGCAGTACGATGGTTGAGTGGGACGAAAATATCCCCGAATTTGAGGTGTTGCACGCCGAACTAAACCTTGCCCGCGAGTGCGTGGCATGAGCCGTTACGCGCAGCAATTAACCGCCTTGCAGCATGCGATTATTGAGCGCGAAGCGGCAGATGTGCTGGAGTTGATTAAACCCGCAAACGCTGCTGCGCGGTTGGCCGTTTATGCGGATGGCTATCTCATGCGTTTATGCAATGCGGTGCGCGGCGATTATCCTGCATTGCAGCATTATGTGGGCGGTGAAATGTTTGAAACCATGCTGCAGCATTGTGTGCAGCAAACACCATCACGCGATTGGGATTTGAATCAGTATAGCCAAATATTTTCAGCGTGTGTGGCGCAACATGCGCAAGGCATTTTGGCGCACGATATCGCCGCGATTGAGTCGGCGATTGCGGCAACCTATTGGTCGAAAAGTTGCGAAGCCTTACCTGCTGATGCGTTACAAAATCTATCGCTAGAAGCCCTTGCGCAGATGACATTTAGCCCACGCATCGCCTCGCGATTATTACAATTAAACTCGAACGCGGATGATTACATCACGGCGTTTCGTGCGGGCGCGGCACTGCCCGAAACACTGCTTGCACCGCATGATTTGCTCGTGCTGCGCGCGCACTATGACGTGAAACGCTATGCGCTGGAACCTATGGAATATCAACTATTATCGCGCTTATTTAATGGCGCGATGTTTGGCGATGCACTCGAAGATGTGGCCGAGTTACCCGGTTGCGATGTGCCACATCTGCTCGCGCAACTTCCTGCTTTTTGTGCACGATGGATGGCGTGGGGATTGTGGCGAAGTTAGGTTTAATACCCCAAAATCTCGCGCAAGGGTGCAAGCTCGTGCGCCACGGGTTTCCATGATTGCAGCGAGCTGTGATAGATCGGGCGTCGCACCTGGCGCATGCTGGCCGTGGCCACCGCGCGCTTGGTGGTGTGAAAGCTAAGGCACGCATCATCCCACGGTAAGCCACAATAATCGAGTAACGATGCCATCATACTTTCTGGTTTCGTGACAAGCTGTTCATAAGAAATATCATAGATGGCATCATCACCCAGCACGCGTTTCCAGTGCTGCATCAGTTGCTGATAACGCACATAAAAACGCCCGAGGCTTTGCTGATCATAGCTATAATAGTGCGCATCCTGAAAGCACTGGCGATAAAGCGACCAGCAGGTATCCATCGGATCGCGCACGCAGTGGATGATTTTGGCATTGGGAAACAGCAAACGAATCATCCCGATGTAAAAAATATTATTGGGCATTTTATCGATGATGTATGGTTTGCTCGAATGGCTGCGCGAGACGTTCAGATAATGGTGTGCAAGCGATGCAAATGCCTCTGGGTTCAGGTGATGAACCGCATGAGGGTTGAGCGAACCTGTCAATTGGCGCAGCAGCGTGGTCATGATGTCGGGCATGACGCCCAGTTCGCCTGCGCCATGCACGCTTGGGTGCGACGCCAGAATTTGTTCCACCAGCGAGGTGCCTGAGCGCGGCATGCCCAGCACAAAAATCGGCGAGGCTTGGCTATTGCCCACATCGCGCAAGGTTTCAAACAGCTCGCTAGTAAACGCGCTTTCGATCAGATCGAGATAACCAAAAAAATTCGTTTCGTTGTAGGGCGCGCTTGCAAACCCAAGGCGGTTGCCCTCTTGATAATACCCAAATGCGGTGGCATGATCGCCGGCTGCTTCATGGATTTTGGCCAGCGCAAATGACATTAACAGGCGCGATTTTTCATCTGCTTTGGGGGATTGAAGCAGCGTTTTCATCGCCACCGATAAGAGAGAATCCGGCGTATAATCGCCAATCAAAGCCAGATTATGGATCCATTGCGCATTGGTGGGGTCGGAGCTAAGCAGCTCATCATAGACAGCGGAGGCTTCTTCAAAGTTCCCCTGATTTTCCAGGCAGTTGGCGATTCCTCGTAGCGCCACTGTATCATGGGGCGCCAGATGCAACGCCAGATGATACGTTTTAAGCGCCAGTTCCAACCTGCCCGTCATATAGAGGCAATAGCCCATATTGGTCAGTGCATCGATGTTATCTGGGTTGTGTTGCAGCAGTCGATTAAACAGCCCAATCGCTTGAGCATACTGCTTATGTTGCAGCGCCTGCCACGCCTGATCGTATAGATTATCGGTTTGCTTTGCCACCTGCCGTGGGGCTGCGGGCATCGGATAAGAAGGTGCAAAATCGCCTAACAAGGCAACTGGCATTTGATTTTTCTGAATATTTTGTGGATACATGCGTCTGGCCCTATCTTTTAAATCAACCACTTAATGTGTTGCTTTAAGGGTATAAGCAAACGCTGTGCCATTTTGAGGCGATGTAGGGAGGTGTGGGTAGCTAATAGCTGATTTTAAAGGGGGATTTTGGACGGTTAAATTTTAAACCGCCGCCGAATCATGAAGACGATTAAAAACCAGAGGATGGAAGAGCATATCATCTGAACAAATGCCCAAGCCTGCGCCCACCAGTCAGCGTGTGAAATAAAATATATCTCTGCCTTAGAGAAGTACCATTTTGGTAACGCAAATGCCATCGGGCCAATTGTGTTCTTAAGTGAATGTTTTAGGCTCAGAAAAACGTCATGATATTGAGTCAGATCAATTATAAAACCAAGAGATAGCAGATAACCTAGAACCCATATTGGTGTAATGAGGGGTAATCCCCCCATTATTAGCAGGGGTTGAGAGTAGAGGGTTTTAGTGTGGCGGCCTTTGCCAGCTTCATAGCTGGTGTGATGCCACCGATAGCCATATTAGGGCGCTCGTTATTGTAAGTC
>JAKFUW010000094.1 GCA_021732545.1 Alphaproteobacteria bacterium
AGACCACCAACACACTCGCTGCTGCCACCATGTAACGCGACCAAAACCCGACCATATCAACCCCCAATTTGAGCATTATTTAATTAAAATTTAACATAGATTTATTAACAAATTATTAAAATTACAATTAAATCACTAAAACCATTTCATTATGTTGGCTCAAACTCAAATGCGCCATAGCGTGGCCGTGCGATATTGAGTTTATAAACACCTTGCTCTGTTAGCCCCAACACGGTTCGCACTATATTTGTGTCAAGCAAGGGGCGATACGCTAAAAACAGCTCAACCGTCAGCACCTGATCGCGCTCCACCATCCGAAGCTGCGGCAAAAAAGCAGGCTCACCTTTTCCTTTCGTTACTAAACTCCCATTGCGAATTTCGCCATAAGACATCTGCCACAAGGTGGTGGGTTCGGTTTCAAACTCCTGCACCTTTATCGAGGACACAATCACCCCCACGCCATTCGCATCAAAGGGTGCCACCATGTCGGGCACCGTCCCCATCAGATCATTCACGGTGGCTGCGGTCAGGTTCAAATTCTGGTTTAATAAATCGACCAGCGCGCGCCCTGCATTATCCACCTTCTGGTGCATCTGAATGTAGCGCGACACCTCAACAATCCCATAAAACATCAAGATCAGAATCGGCAATAAAAAGGCGAATTCAATCATCGCTAGCCCACGCTCATCTCGTTTGAATCGGCCTATGAGTGCGTTACAAACCAAAGCAATTACGCCTTCCACAAAAATCTTCGTTTTTCACCGTCACCGTTGAGCGAATGGGGAACACCCCTTCTTCATCGCCAATGATCGGCCCTACCAGCGGCGTTAAAATGTGCCATTTGTATAATACTTTATACGTAACGGCCTGACCACCGCCACCATAGCCATTATTTTCATCAGGCTGCGCGCCACCCGTTCCCAGATCAACAATGTTGCCCACCACATTGGTGGTGATAATTAAATCGGCAGGGTCATAAATCCAGCGCCCCACGCGCTTGATAATATATTGTTCTAAAAACTGCTCACGGCTCAATCCGTCCGTGTTAATGTCTTCATAGGTAGATCCGGTAACACCATATCGCGCACCTTCATGCACGGCGTTTTCCACCAATGACGACACATGCATCACCAATCCAAATTCCAAAATACCAAACAGCAAATATAAAAATGCAGGCACCACCAGCGCAAACTCAAGCGCTGCTGCACCTTTTTCACATCGTTTTAATTTCAGGATACGTGATCGCATGATGTTTTTTAAATGTTCCCTAATCCGTGCATACTGCACTGTGTATCAACGATACCAGATACTACTTAATAATTTATTAAAAAACCAGCATCATTTGATCTATTTGCTACAAATGACCTATGTGCAAATGTAGTTTGAGAATATTTGCATTTTATGCTATACTCTTTTTTAGCTGATCAATTTCAGCGTATCAAACAGGTAGGCCGCGCGAATGCAATACGCACCCTTGCCTGATTAAACCGAACCACCCTGATGTTGGGTGCTTCACATCGAAAGGACGACTCAAGTCATGAAACAATTTCTTGCCTATCTAAACGACGATTCGGGCGCAACCGCGATCGAATACGGTCTCATTGCCGCACTGGTTTCCATTGCCGCTATTGTTGCGCTAAACCAACTGGGGGACGATCTACAAGATACGTTCGAAAACGTGTCTAGAGGCCTCACCGACGGAAACGCCCAAGGCCTGTAAAATAGCCATTCTATCCTTTACGTTCAAGCAATGCCCGCGCCTTAACCCACGCGGGCATTTCTTTTTTCGCCCTTAAGGTTTTTTTAACCTGCGCCGTATTATAGTCAGAAGTCGTCAGTTCTCAGTTGTCAGCGACTTGCTTTCCTGAAAACTAACAACTGACGACTGACAACTGAAAAGGAACCATCGCATGTCTTCCAGCTATCAGCCCCCCATCTACGAACCGTTTGAATCCTTCAGCGTGGGCAGCGGCATGGTTCAGGCGGCCAAAGCGGGCTTGACACCAGAGGGAACCCTCAACGCCGCACTGATCCGCCACGAAATCGATGCGCTCATGGCATCCACTCCTTTGGCGCGCACAGGAAGCAAACATCCGCTGCAAGAAGCCTTTGATGGTGAAGTGGTTCACGCACTGCAACGCCACCCCGTGTTTGCCAACCGTATTGCGCGCATTCAACACGCCTTAAACCTGGTTCAACGCAGCCTGCACCCTGCCGCGCTAGCAGCACACGCGCAGCACAAACAGATCGCGCCAGAAACATTGCAAGCAGAGCTCACAAAAGCCAACCGCCTGTGCAGCATTCAGCAAAATGCGTTCGAGGAAATGGCGCGCGGCATGGTGGCATGCGCGGTCATCGTCACGCAATATCAACAATTCAAACCCTTTGATGAAAAACCCGCAACACCAGAAGTGGTGGCCGAAACTCCAACCGCTGCCTCTGCGCCAACCACTCCCTTTCAAGCGCCCCCTGCGGCGCTACCTGCCGATATCGAAGATCAAATAGCCGCCACCACGCGCCGCATCGAATGGCTGGAACGGTTGGTTAAAAGTGTGGTGCAACTTCGCACGGAAGCCAGTGCCAAGCCTATCGAAATTGGAGCTTTGCTGCCGATGGTTGAACAAGCCACCGGGCAAGGCCCGGGTGCCGCGCTCACCACCGCTGCCGAATGGATTGCCGCCTTCAGTCCGCACTCCATTAAAACCCTCGATAAGCACCTTGCCAGCTTTGGCGAACGCAAACAGATCATGCAGGCTGAACTTTCTGAGATGGAACTGATTGCGGGCTATTTCAAACCTATCAACCCTGCTGCTGTGTTTGATGTTAAACCATTCCTCAATAAGCTCGAAAAATTCAAACCCGAACAGATTCGTGCGCTGCAAGTGCAGGCCGCTGGTTTCACGGATGCGTTCCGCCGCGAGGTGGATATGCGGCGCATGGCGCTGTCGCGCATGGCGGCAGAATCCGATGCGATTAATACCGTCAAATCCGCTGCCTTCACCATGATAAAAGATAATACTTCCGTGGCACAATTATGCTCGCTTGAATTGCTGCCAAGCACTGCGCCCACCGATGCGCAACTGCGCGAAGCGACCATTCGTGTGGCGTCACGCGGTGAGCGCGTGGGGCGCGAACTTGCCGATTTATTAGCGCGACAGTCGCGCGAATTGTCCGATCTCAAACAGCAGCAGCATCAATGGCAACAGCAACAAGCGCAGCGCATCAAAGATGCTGAGCAGCAAGCACAACTTGCTGCACGCCGCGCCGAGCAGGAAAAACGCGACCGCGAACTGGCGCAAGAAGCCGCCAAGGTGATTAGCCTTGCCACAGGCCGCCCTGCCGATGGCAGCATCGAACCCGTTAATCCAAATGTGAAACTTGCCGAATCACAGCTTGTCATGTTTCGCAAAAACACCGAACAATTGTGGCAAAACATTCACAGCCTCATCGAGCCGATCATCCGCGATGCCACCATCGCACAAGCGATCAACGTGACGGGGGATTCGGCTTCGCAATGATTTGCGAGCACATAGCTACTGTGTGCTCAAAAGATTCTTGCTTCTTGAGCATTAACTGGCTATTATCGTTTTATAAACATGCCATTTGGCACAATGCCATCTTCTTCCAAGGAGATGGCCGAAGAGAAGCTCCGCAAGGGGTTTTTTTTATGACAACACATTTCTGATCTCTTCAAGTAAGCGTTCAAATTGTTGATCAGTTAGCTTTCCCAATGGACGTCTGAGCCTAAGGCTGTCAAATGCCCTCATCTGCGAAATGATAAAGCTACGTTCTTTTGGTTCGGTTTCTTTTGTAGCCTTGAACTCAATGGTTACATAATGCGGGAATGTTTTGATCTGAGTTGACAGTGGAACTCCCCAAAACAATCGCCGGTTAAATTTCCTGATAATAAGTACGGGTCTTTCAAAGTGATGGTTTTTTCCATCCACTTCAACACCGATATTAATGCCTGTTGAACACCACCAAATCTCCCGCTGCTTGAATGTTGGAATAGCATCTCGATCATTCGTATGTTTCTTTATGGGGAGCCACCCATCAAAATCCTTTTCGTAATCAGGCATCACGCACCTTCACCCTTCCCGCCCACCACTGCATCGCAAACAGCGCGCCGCATCCCATCATCATCAGCGCGCAAGTCAGCCACACACTTGCGCCTGCGCCCTGCATCCGTTCCTGAAACGGCCACACCACCGCTAAGGTGGCTAGCAGCGTGCCACATATCGTCAGCATCACCCCGCGGTGATGATGTTCCAGCAGCCAGCCGATGATCCGCGCAAAGGCGGCAAGCCCAATGCCCACGCCTAGCCCCAGCGGCATCAACACATCCAGATCAAGCGCGGCAAGGGCGGATAGTATCGCCTCATATTTGCCCAAAATCACCAGCACGAATGATCCGGATATGCCTGGCAACAACAATCCCAACACGGCCAGCGCACCGCAGATCACATAGAACCATTCGCCATCTGGTGTAGCAGCAGGCACCAGCGACATAAACAGCCACCCACATGCTGCGCCCGCCATCACATAGAGGCCATCGCGCATGCGCCATGGCTTGGCGATTGAGGTGAACAACAACGCAATGGTGGCAACCATTAACCCGAAGAAAAAACCATAGACCGGTTGCGGATGATCGCGCACCAATTGTGGCAAACCCACCACCCATATCATCACGCCCAATCCTGCAACCGCGCCACCCAGCAATGGCAACACAAAATGCGGCTGAAGTTTTTTCAAAGTGGGCTTAAAACCAAACCGCGTGATGTCTTCAATCAGGTGCCAATCAAGCGCTTTGATTACCGCCAGAATGCGCCCATAGATGCCCAGCACAAACGCCATCGTGCTGCCCGATGCGGCGGGAATCACCTCCACCGCGCCCATCACCATGCCTTTGAGAAATGTCACCAGCGGGCGGTCATTATCGTGTTTGTTATACATGGACGTTCGTGTAACATTCACGCGAGGCGTTCGCAATAGCGATTTGGTAGGTTGTCACCCCGGCTGACCTTTAGATCACGCCGGGGTCTGGTTATTATGTGCCGGATCCCGGTGTGCTTCGCAACCGGGATGACAACGATCATAACATTCAATCAATGACAGACTCAGAAAGCTGCGCTAATCTTACCCCCATGAAACTCACATCGCTGGAAATATTCAGCCCTTATAATCGCGAGCTGATCGAGGCCATTCCCATGCATGATTGGGCGGTGGCCGATGCCGCGCTGAATGAGGCACGCGCCATGCTCGCCGACCGCGCGCAATGGTTGCCTGCCTATCGCCGCGCCGAGATACTCCTCATGGCTGCCGCGCGCGTGGAAACGATGAGCGAAACATTCGCGCATCTGATCGCGCATGAAGGCGGAAAGCCGATCACCGAAGCGCGGATTGAAGTGTCGCGTGCCATTTTGGGGCTGCGTTATGCTGCTAATCATATCGATGATGCGCTGCGCGGCGAAGACATTCCCACAGGCCTGAATGCTGCATCGCTTGGGCGCCGCTTGCATGTCACGCGTGAACCCATTGGCGTGGTGGTAGCCATCGCTGCGTTTAATCATCCGCTCAATTTGGTGGTGCATCAGATTGCGCCGGCCATCGCGGTTGGCTGCCCTGTCATCATCAAGCCTGCACTCACCACGCCGCTGACCTGCCTCAAGCTTGTCGAGATTCTGCACGAATGTGGGCTGCCATCCCCGTGGTGCCGCGCGCTCATTTGCAGCAATGATGTGGCGGAAAGTTTGGCCACCGATCCACGCGTCAATCTGCTCAATTTTATCGGATCGGCCAAGGTGGGTTGGCACCTGCGATCCAAGCTGCCAGCCGGCACGCGTTGCCTGCTGGAACATGGCGGCAATGCGCCTGCCATCATGCTGCCTTATGCCAATCAAGACGAAGCACTGCCAGCCTTGCTCAAAGGCGGCCTTAGCCATGCGGGGCAAGTGTGCGTGTCGGTGCAGCGCATTTATATTCCGTGGGCGGAAGCAGGGCACATCGCGCGCAAAATCGGCGAGATGGCGGAAGAGTTTGTGGTGGGAAATCCCATCAACGATGCCACTCAAGTGGGCCCGCTGATTCACCCGCGCGAGGTGGCTCGTGTGCATGCGGCGGTCACGCAAGCCATTGCAGGCGGCGGCAAACTGATGTGTGGCGGCCAGCCGATTTCTGAGACACTCTATCAGCCCACCATCTTTTTCGATCCTCCCGCCGATGCGGCGGTGAGTGCTGAGGAAATCTTTGGCCCCGTTATGTGTGTGT
>JAKFUW010000289.1 GCA_021732545.1 Alphaproteobacteria bacterium
ATAGTGTGTATTTCAGCAGTGCCGATTCGTTCGCGATGATTCGCGGTGGCCATATTGATCTGAGCGTGCTGGGTGCGTTGCAGGTGTCTGAGCAGGGCGATCTGGCCAACTGGATGGTGCCTGGCAAAATGGTCAAAGGCATGGGTGGGGCTATGGATTTGGTGGCGGGTGTTAAACGCATCGTGGTGATTATGGACCATGTGGCCAAAGACGGCGAAGCCAAGCTGGTGAAGGAATGTAACCTGCCACTGACGGGCAAAAAGGTGGTGGATATGATCATCACGGATTTGGCGGTGTTTGAGTTTATCGATGATACGCTCACGCTGATTGAACTCGCACCGAACGTCACCCTCGATGAGATTAAACTAAAAACGCAATGCAGCTATAAAGTGGCGCAAGGGCTTGCCCAAGTTGCGGCGTAGCCACCAGCTTTTATTTCTGATTATCATCATGGAAGGCTTTGCCGTATTAGCGGCAGAGCTACTGGCCATTCGTTTATTGGTGCCATTTGTGGGCAGCGGTGTGGAGGTGGTGGCGATTATTATCAGCGCCGTTTTGTTGCCGCTGGCCGCAGGTTATCATGTGGGTGGGCAACGCTGGCATCGCGCGAAACGACTCAAAAAACGATCGATATCCATCCGTATCTTATTGGCGTCTAACCTTGCCATCGCCACTGTGATATTGGCTGCGGGGTTATCCTATGCCTTTTTAAGCACGTGGTTTGAGTGGGTCAGCAATGTGGGCATCACCCATCCACTGGCGCAGACGGCTGTGTATGCCGCTGTGTTTTTGGTCTATCCAGTGTTTGTGTTGGCGCAAACAGTACCGCTGATTAGTAATTATTTTAGCCATCAGCATTTGAGTAAAATCACCGGCAGAATGCTGTTGTTTTCAACGCTGGGGTCTTTTGCTGGTTCGGTGATCACCACGCTGATTTTGATGAATACGATCGGGGTGCATCTGAGTGCGGTGGTGGCGGTGGGGATGTGTGTGCTGGCGCATACATTGCTTTGCAAATCATGGATTCGCAAAGTGGTATTGATTTTGATATGGCTGGTGATGCTGGCCTTTAACCATCCATCGGCGCTGCGCCATGCAGGGATTGTCAGCGATAACGCGTATAATACTGCGATGATCACGATTGCTTCCGACGGGCTGGCCACGCAATTATGGCTCAATCACAGCCGAAGTTCGATTTTTTCAGAATATCCTGCACGCCGATTTGAATATATCCGCGCGATTGAAACTTTTGCGCTTGAGCCTTTGGCTGGCGCTGAAATACCCAAAGATATTCTGGTGCTGGGCGCGGGTGGTTTCACGCTGGGTTATAATGACAGCTCCAACCGCTATGTGTATGTTGATATTGATCGTGATTTACAAAAGATATCTGAAGATCATCTTCTGCCAGCACCTTTATCTGCAAATAAAACATTTGAACCAGTGTCGGCGCGCGCTTATTTACAGACGCACGCTCAAACATTTAATCTGGTGATTGTGGATGTGTTTTCAAACCAAGAAAGCATCCCGCTGGAGACGACCACAATAGAGTTTTGGGAATCGGTGAAAAAGCACCTCAAGCCAGGTGGGGTTGTGGTCGCCAACATTATTGTGTCGGCCACTTTTCAAGACTGGTTCTCTACGCGGATTGCCAACACGTTTGGGCGCGTATTCCCTGGGCATCTGCGTCAGGTGGTCAACAGTGATTTCACGGTATGGGACACACCACGGCAGTCACGAAATGTACTATTCATTTATCGTCACTCAAAGGCCGCCCAGCGCCGCGACACTTACCACGACGATCTGAGCACCTTTTCGTTAGATCGGTATCGGAAGGATTAAGCCTTCAGCTCAAACGTCGCATCCACTTCGACTGCCACGCCAAACGGCAGGCCGCTGACGCCCACTGCAAAGCGTGCATGTTTTCCGGCATCACCAAAGAGTGCTACCATAAAGTCTGATACACCATTGGCCACTTTGGGGTGGTCGGTATAATCTTCGGTGGCGTTGACAAAAATACCCATCCGCACGAGTTTGGCGATACGACCAAGGTCGCCTCCCAGTGCTGCGCGGGTGTGCGCCAGAATGTTCAGGCCGCAAATGCGGGCGCAAGCTTGCGCGTCTTCGAGCGAGATATCTTTGCCGACTTTGCCTATATATTGGGGCTTGCCGGCCATCATCGGCAATTGACCGGATACAAACAGCATGTTGCCGCTGATCATGGTGGGTACATAGTTGGCAGCGGGCAGGGTAGCTTCGGGCAAAGTGAACCCCATTTGCTCGATTTTTTTCTCGATGGCTGACATAAATTCTCCGTTTTTTGGTTAGCGATTGAAAATAAGTGATATTTTTCTGCCACGCCCTTAAAAAAAGCTTAACTTTTTAACGACATTGTCAAAAAACTGTCATAATTGTGTGTTATATATGGTATGACATAGTAGTTCAATCGGTTTAACCGAATACTATAAACCAAGCCATCGCTAGAAGCCGTGATGCTTTAAGGTGAGGCAAAAAAGGGAGTTACAGATATGTTAAATCTTTTAATGCAAAAGCCAATGGCATTCACATTGTGCCTGACCATGGCGCTGGGAATGATGCTGGTGCCTGATCTGGTTATGGCGCAAGCTGGAACTGGTGAAACCGAGATTGCCCGAGTGCTCTGCTTGGTAGTGGACTGGTTTACGGGGAGTGTAGGTAAAGGGATTGCAACCTTGGCGATCATCATCATCGGCGTAGGTGCGTTGATGGGTAAAGTATCGTGGGGTATGGCGATCATCGTGGGTATTGGTGTGGCGGTTATTTTTGGAGCCAGCAATATTGTGAACGAATTGGGCGATACCGGCTCAGCTTGCGTTTAATACGATAGTCTAAATAGAATCAAGGGCGCCAGAGATTCGCTTTGGCGCCCTTTTTTCATCAAAAATATGGCGATAAAGCAACGCAAGTGGCCGCACGTCACCAATCCGATGATGATTGCCAATATGTTAACGATTTGTTGTCATAAAACTGTCATAATGATGTGGTACTATTTTCTATGATAGGGGAGGTATGTGCTTCGTGAAAAAGCGCAACCAGTTAGATAATACGCAGCTCGAAGTGATGCGCGACATTGCCGATGACGTGATTGAGTCGGATTTCGTGCCTTATGCCTGTTTGTTTGATCCTGACACCATCCTCGCCAAAAATGGTGAATTGATGCAGGTTATCAAGATCACGGGATTCACTTACGAGGCACTATCGCACGAGGATGCGGATTTGCGCAGCGTGATTCGTGCTGCCATTTCATCGTCGATTCATTCCAATGATTACGCGGTGTGGTTTCACACCATTCGCCGCAAAAAGCGCTTGTCGCCCGATGGTGATTACCCAGATGCATTTTCAAGCCGACTGCATGACGCATGGAAGCGCCGCAATGACTGGGATCGTAAATATATCAATGAGCTTTATATTACCATTGTGCGCGAAGGCCAAAGCGCAGATATCTCGAATATTAAAGGTTTCTTTGATGGGGTGATTCCGGCGATTGATCGTAAAATCCGCAATGCCTATCTAGATCGCGTGGCACCCGAGCTTGATGCCACGGTGAGTCGCCTGATTAAAGCCTTACGCGAATTTGGTGCCAAGCGACTGACGATTGTCAAGCGCGAGGGTGTTTATTATGGCGAGCATTTGGAGTTTTTGGAAAAGTTGATTAATCTGGAAGAACGTCCCATGCCGATCTGCCAGATGGATCTGTCTGATCAACTGACCAGCGGTGAAATATCCTTTGCCTATAACGCCATGGAAGTGCGCACTGCGGAAGGAGAGCGGCGCTTTGGCGCGATTTTAACCATCAAAGAATATAAAGAAGCCTCATTGTATAAAATCGATGAGATTCTGCATTTGCCATGCGAATTTATCGTGACGCAATGTATGGATTTTGTGAATTCCAAGCGCGCGCTAAAATCCTATGAAGATCAAAAATATTTCGTCAACACCAGTGGCGATACCGACCTTGCGGAACTCTCTGAGCTCGACCGTGTATTTGAAAGCGCGGGCAGCGACATGGTGGGTTATGCGCAGCATCAAATGACGATGTTTGTGATTGGAATGTCGGTTTCAGAGCTTGAGCGAACCATTAAATTGATGCGCGATGAGATGAGCAAAATCGGGATTGTCGCTATCCGCGAGGATTTAAAGTTTGAAGAATGTTATTGGGCGCAAATGCCTTCCAATTTTGCCTTTGTCAGCCGGTTAAGTTATATCAACACTAACCGTGCCGCAGGCTTTGTGAACATTCAAAATTATCCAGCGGGCAATGCGAAAGGGTGCCCGTGGGGCCCACCTGTCACCTTGTTTTATACGGCAGCTGGTACACCGTATTTTTTCAATTTTCACCTCGGATATACAGGGCACACCAGCATTGTGGGGCCGTATGGTGCTGGCAAAACAGTGCTGATGAATTTTTTATTATCGGAATCGCGCAAATATCAAAACCGACTTTTTTATCTGGATGCGAATGCTTCGGCCAAACCATTTATCGAGGCATTGGGTGGAAATTATTATGACCTGTCTGATCCCAACAGCACCTACCATCACCTCAGCCCGCTGAGCCTTCCCGATCAGCCGATGCATCGCGAGTTTCTGGCGCTATGGTTAACCACGTTGATCGATTCTGAAGGCACCCAAATCAATGAACCATTGCTTGTGTTTTTAAAAACCGTCGTACAGTATATCTATCAACTTGAACCCGCTCAACGCACGCTATCAAACGTAGCCGATTATGTGGCACAACATGACCCTGCGCTCGCTGCACATTTTGCGCAATGGTATGGTGAAGGCGAATATGCTTTTTTCTTCGATCATATCGGCGAATCGGTGGAACCTAAAAACGGTATCATCGGATTTAATCTTTCGGCCTTTATGGATTTTCCAGCCATTCGCGTGCCAGTTGCCAGTTACCTGATTCATCGCATCACCATGACGCTCGATGGCACGCCCTCAATTTTTGTGCTCGATGAGGCATGGCAATTATTGAACGCACCGATGTTTGGTGAGCGTGCAGTCAATTGGTTGCATTATTTAACCACCAAAAATGCATTCGCTATTTTAACCACCGAAAAACTCGATGCGCTGGAAAATATTCCCTTTGCCGCCAAGTTAGTCGAGCAAATGGTTACGGAAATTTATCTGCCCAACGAAGACCCCGAAGACGTCTATGAAACCGTGTTTGGCCTGACCGACGAAGAATATGCTTATCTGGATGCGATGAGCGTGGAATACCGACATTTCATGCTCAAGCGCGCGAATGAAAGCATCATTGCCGAACTAAATTTAGGCGGGATGGATGAGGTGCTGGCGGTGTTGTCGGGCGATATGAGCATCGCCGAGGAAAGTCGAAATCGGATTCAGGCGATTGAGCTGATGATGGATAACATTAACCAAGCCGATGAGGAGGATGCATGAACTTTTCCTCTCTGAGCCTGATGACCAAAAGCATCATCATGCTGGTGCTGGTGTTTGCGGTGTTGGTGCTACCTTCTTATATAGCCGATGCCAGAGCCTATGAAGGCATTACAGGCTATCAGTTTGGGCAAGGATTCAGCTGTGCGGGTGGCGGTGGCGGACAATTATTTACCGGAGGAGCATGCACCGGCAATCCTGCCGATGGTCAGATTTTTTCGTATTTTGTGTGTAAATTTGAAGAGATCATTCGCGATGCTTTGGGCAAAGTCTATTGCTCGATTGTGAAAGAAGCCACTCCCGGCGTCACGGCAGCACTCACCCTTGCCGTGCTCTTTCAGGGCATGATGTTTTTGATGGGGGTAAGCCCCTTTACCGCCAAAGAATTGATGGTGTTTGCCGGTAAATTCTCATGCGTGTTGGCCTTTGCGCTCAAGGCCGAATATATGATCGGTATTGGTTATGCTTTGTTTATGAATATCGCCAAAGAAGGCATTGTGATTGTGCTGAGCTATCTGTTTCCGGGAGGATATAGCAGCGCCAACGATGTCTATAAAATATTCGATGATACGGTGTCGCAGATGATGGGGTTAGCGTCACAAGATAGTAAGCAAGAAGGTGGCCAATGTAAGAATGCGCTCTTTTCCATGATCGTGCTGGCGGCAGCAGCCTTACCACCCGTGGCGATGATTGGCATC
>JAKFUW010000077.1 GCA_021732545.1 Alphaproteobacteria bacterium
GTCTATATTATCGGGCACTTCTATGGTCGGCGTTGCCGGCTGGTCATTTCCACTAATTGGGGGGGGTGTTATGGGTGGCGTTATCGGTTCGCCTTCATCACCAATTTCCACTTCTTTCATCCCAATCCCTTTAATCACCGAATCATCTTGGATCGCTTCGTAATAAAACACAGGGTTGCCCAGAATTTTGCCATTGTGCTCCACAAAGGCATCCACCACAAAACATTGCTGCTCTGGAGAATCAACGTCCAAGGCGGGGTTGATGCGCCCCGCCCTGCCGCCACGTTGCAAGGCTTTCACCACCGAGCCGGTGTTTGAGATGTTTAAGATAGCGTTGATGTTGGGAATATCGGTGCCCTCCACCAATATCTCGGCATTGAACAGGCCTAACACTTTATCGGGATCGCCTAGCTTTTCATTCGCTAATTTTCGCACCGCTTCTCGTTGCGCCATTCGAGGAATGCGAGTGCTGATTTGCATGGCATAGGAAGGATAATTGCCGATGAGCGATTTCAGCGCGGGATCTTTGGCTGTATCCGCAGCCAACCTTTCGTTAAACACATCCCTGGCAATGTCCGCTGCATCCACATCGGCGGTGTATCCTAAAAATCGCTTGCCTGCCAAGCGCACGCCGGTTCCTTCTTCCACATGGTCGCGGTAAAATTCATACACGGCATCGGCGCGTAATTTGGCTAGCAAATCCGCTCTTTCTTTTTGGTCTTCTGGCAAATCTCCATCCACCTTCACGCGCAACAGATAGTTGGCGATGGGTGCCAGCACCTTATCTTTCACCAGCCGTGATACGGTTGCTTTTTTATAGGTAACATTATCCTCGCCAAGTAACGTCTGCACATTTTTCATCGCATCAAACGCAGGCGATGCGGTGAAGGCAAAAATGGCGGCCTTATTTTTAAATTGCTTAAAGACCTCTTGCCGATCATCGGATAATCCACGATGCGCCTCATCCATCACCATCACATCAATGTCATCGGGGGTGAGTTGTTTATTTTCCACCATATCCATAAAGGAGGCGTAGGTGGTCACCGTAATTTGCTGAACATCTTTCTTGGTGCCGTCATACACACCCACCTGCAAATCAGGAAATTGCTTTTTGATTCGTGCGCTGGTTTGCTCTACCAACTGATTGGTTGGCTCGATGATGAGTGTTCTGGGTGTGATGCTTTTTTTAGGCTCACCCCCTATAACAGGCTTAGCTAACGAATGGATAACATATGAAAAAACCTCAGTCTTTCCACCACCCGCAGGGATAATCGTGATAGAAGCCAAATCCTTATTTTTATCCGCGATATGGGTGTGTAAATCTCGGATTGCCTCTTTCTGATGCTCCCAGAATCCATAAGGCTTACCATCTTTGTCTTTTCCTAAAGCCAACGTATCAAGCTGATTCGCCAGTTTTCCAAGATTTTCAGTAATATAGCCACGCAAAGCTTCGCCACGCAACCCGCTCACCACCTCTGCGCTTTTGGCGTAGGCTTGCCCGTGTTTGCTGTTAGATGCGGCTAATTGTTCGCTATATTTGCTCATATGTAATGATAAGCATACCATTCAAATATTAAGAAATTATGGCAGTATTTTATATTAACCAATCAGTAACGTTCCTGTGCTAGAGTGAGAATAATAAGAAAACTCGCACACACTAAAAACAACAGGAAAAGCCATGTCAACACAACCCGCACCTAACACTCAGGCAGGATCCAGATTCGATCAGCTTGCCATTAATCTGCAGGATATCGCCAACAATAAACAAGCCGTGCGCGCGGCAGTGGTGGCGGTGGCCAAAGACATGGAGTTTATTGGCAAGGGCGGATTTTTAATGCCCGAGATGGAAGAGCTCAAAAAATTCGTGCGCAATTGCGTGCCGCATATTGTGCGCGGCGAATATATCGACAGCTACTTTATGAACCAGGATCATGGCCGTGAGTTCTGGAAGCTGCGCGGGCGCGGTTTTAAAGCCGATGACATGCTCATCAGCGAAGCCTTGCAGGAAATTGAGCCGATTTATGAAACCATTGTGCGGTCTTTTTCCGACCCCAAAAATGGCGGTGCATCCAAAGCGGCTAGCACCACAACCACGGTCGCTGCTCCCATTATGGGCCACGCATACAGCGTGCGTTTTTCATCGCAAGAACTCACCATCTATCAGCGCTTCAACGAGCTGGCCTCGCAATTTGGAATCGACTCCATCGACATCGCAGCCGAGCTTCATGATGGCTCGGGCGCAGGGCGCGCCAAGGAACTGCGCATCACCCATGTGGAATCCTATGTGACCAGCCGCTTTGAAATGCTCAAAATCCACGGCGGATTTAACGATAATGGCAGCGGGCAATTCGCCTTGTTTGGCGACAGCGTTCGTGATATTTTGTTGCAATTGAATCACGCGATGGCTGAATTGGGATAATCACACACCATGACCCTACTCGATGAACGCATCAATCAAGGGTATGGCAAGGTGATCATCGAGGCCTTTGCCTTTTATTTCAAACTGCCCGAAAGCGCGATTAGCGTGGCCAATGATTACACCGCCAAAGAACTCACCCGCATTACACTCACCGGTGTCGATGCCAACGCCACCCACCTTAAACTTCGCCTGCAAGAGCTGGAACGCCACGAAAAAGTGATGATTCTGTATGAAACCAAAGGCGCGGCGGCCACCATTGCTCTGCGGATGGATGACGACACGGTGGAGGCCATCACGAATAAGCAATTGGCGAAGAAAGCGGCAAAAGAGTAGATAACGTCATGGAAGAAATGAGCAGCAACAGCACCACCAAAGACCATGCGGATGTGCAGCTTCTGCCACCGATGGTGCTATTCGGGCTGCTCTTGGCCAGCCTTACTCTCGATTTTTTCATCCCGCTGCCGCTCGATTTGGGAGTGATAGGCCTTGCCATCGGCATCATGCTCGCCCTTGATGGCGTGTTGCTGATTGTGTGGTCTGCTAATCTGTTCAAAAAAGCAGGCACCGCAGTGCCACCCAACCGCCCGACCAAACACATCGTGATGGACGGCGCGTATAAATTCACCCGCAACCCCATTTATGTGGGGTTCATCCTCGGCCATGCCGCCATGGTGCTGCTGTTTGATACCATCTGGCTGGCAGCTACCCTGCCCATTTTTTTCATCTATATCGACCGCTACGTCATCCCCCGCGAGGAAGCCTACCTCACTCGCAAATTCGGCCAGACCTACACCGATTATTGCGCGCGTGTGAAGCGTTGGGTTTAACTATCTTTACCCATGATTTTGAGATATACTGTAGAAATAAAGGTACAGGTAGTTCCACATGATCACTTCCGCATCCACGACATCGCTATTTAGCGCGCCTGCTCGCAAGGTGATTTCGCCGTCGGAGTTGCTCGCAAACACCAAGCGTGATATTGCGCTGAATGCCTTAAAAACCCCTGTCAATGCTTCCGAGCAACTCGCTTTCCAAAAGAAAACATCGCTGCAATCGCTGAAAAATTATGTCAACGCCAGCGTAAAAGGCTCCGTTGGCGACGCTTTGACCGCCAAGATCATCGCGGTGGAGGGACTTTATGCCATGAATGTAAAATCGGGCGAAACGCCGCCCAACCCCACTTTTTTGCAATTAGGCGGCCAGCGAAACCCCTACACACTTCCCAAAGGAAGCCTTGTTAATTCACTGATTTAATCGCTCTGGCACTTGACCAGATCGGGGCAAAAGGTTACATAAGCCGCCTAACTCAAAGGTATGCTATGACAACCAAACACATCCTCCTGCTCCCAGGCGACGGCATCGGCACCGAAGTGGTGGCCGCAACGTCTCGCATCATTGATTGGTTTTCGGCCAATGGCGCGGTGACATTCACCACCAGCGAAGCCTTGATTGGTGGCACCGCCTATGACCAAACAGGCAGTCCCCTGCCCGCGCAAACACTCACCGCCGCACACGCAGCTGACGCCGTGCTGATGGGCGCTGTGGGTGGCCCTCAGTGGGAATCGCTTGATTATAGCGTGCGGCCAGAGCGCGGATTACTTGGTATCCGCAAGGAAATGGGATTGTTTGCCAATTTGCGCCCTGCCATCTGCTTTGATGCGCTGGCCGATGCTTCGAGCCTGAAACGCGAGCTGGTTTCGGGATTGGATATTATGATTGTGCGCGAGCTAACCGGCGGCATTTATTTTGGAGAGCCCAGAGGCGTCAAAACCGAATCCGATGGCCACCGTGTGGGCTTTAACACCGAGGTCTATCACGATTATGAAGTGCAGCGCATCGCGCATGTGGCATTCGATTTAGCCAAAAAGCGCGGCGGAAAATTATGCTCGGTCGATAAAGCCAATGTGCTGGAAGCTACCGAAATGTGGCGGCAAGAAGTGCAAAAAATTGGTGACGAACACTACCCCGAAATTGCGCTGTCGCATCTTTATGTCGATAACGCCGCGATGCAACTCGTGCGCGCGCCCAAACAGTTCGATGTCATGGTGACTACCAATTTATTCGGCGATATCTTGTCTGATTGCGCAGCCATGCTCACCGGATCGCTTGGTATGTTACCATCCGCGTCGCTGGGCGCTGAGAAAAATGGTAAAATCCCTGCAGTCTATGAACCAGTGCATGGCTCTGCGCCTGATATTGCAGGCCGTGGTATCGCCAACCCACTGGCTACCATCCAAAGCTTTGCGATGATGCTGCGCTATAGCTTTAATCTGCAAGCGCAGGCCGATATGCTGGAAAAAGCCGTGAGTGATGTGTTGTCATCGGGCATCCGCACCGGTGACATTATGAGCGCTGGCTGCAAACAGGTAGGCACTGATGAAATGGCCGATGCGGTGCTGGAGCAGCTGGAAGTTGCGAGCAAGAAGGCGGCGGCTTGATTGTTACATGCAAAATGGCTATAGTGAGGCTATGACAGGTATTCATTACATCACCGACCCCAAAGGCAAGCGCATTGGCGTGCAAATTGATTTGCGCGAAAATGCTGCTTTGTGGGAAGATTTTTATGACGCATGGTTGATAGAACAACGCAAAGATGAGCCGCGCACTTCATGGGAAACCGCCAAAAAACATCTCAGCAAAAAAACCTCGCAGTAGTCGCTTCATGTATCATATCAAGCTGGCGCGAAGCGCTGAAAAAGAGCTAAGCCACATCCCCGAACCTTATTTTTCCTCTTTGGCACGCAAAATAGATGGATTGGTGAATCAACCTTTTCCTGCAGGAGTCAAAAAAATCAAAGGTACGCAAGCTGGCTGGAGAGTGCGTGCAGGCGATTACCGAATTATCTATGAAGTTGACGAAAGCACGAAAACCGTGAATATCTCCGCCATCGGACATCGCAAAGAGATTTACAAATAAGGATGACAAAAATGAAATACAAAATTGCCGTTGTAGGCGCGACCGGAAATGTTGGTCGCGCTATGCTAGAAATTCTCCATGAACGAAAATTCCCAGCATCCGAGATTATTCCGCTGGCATCGTCGCGTTCCAAGGGCAAAGAAGTCAGCTACGGCGATAGCAAAATTCTGATCTGCCAGGATTTGGCGGAATATGATTTTAAAGGAACCGACATTGCGCTGTTTTCGCCGGGAGGCAAAATCTCGGCTGAATATGCGCCCAAAGCGGCCGCCGCTGGTTGTGTTGTCATCGACAACACCTCGCACTTTCGGATGATGGAAGATATTCCGCTGATCGTACCCGAAGTCAACGGCCACGCGCTGGGCAATTATGCCAAGCGCAACATCATCGCCAACCCCAACTGTTCCACCATCCAGATGGTAACAGCGCTGGCACCCTTGCATGAAGAATTCCGCATCAAGCGCATTGTGGTTGCCACCTATCAGTCGGTTTCAGGTGCTGGCAAAGAGGCGATGGACACGCTCTACGACCAAACCAAAGGCATGTTTTTGAGCGACGATAAACACAGTAACAAATTCCCCACCCGCATTGCGTTTAACGTCATCCCGCAGATCGATGTGTTCATGGAGGATGGCGGCACCAAAGAAGAATGGAAAATGGTGCAGGAAACCAAAAAAATCCTTGATCCCGCGATTGAAGTTTCTGCCACCTGCGTGCGCGTGCCGGTGTTTGTTGGCCATTCAGAAGCCATCAATGTGGAATTTGAAAAGCCGTTTGAGATGGAA
>JAKFUW010000135.1 GCA_021732545.1 Alphaproteobacteria bacterium
AGTAGCTCCGACACAGCCATTAACTCCGACACAGCCAGTAGCTCCGACACAGCCAGTAGCACCGACACAGCCAGGTCAACAAGCAGGCAGGGACGCTCAGGTGGCGATAGCTGAGCTTCAGAGGAAGCTCGAGGCTTCACAGAAAGAAGCCGCTGAGCAAAGAGCGCGAGCAGAGAAGGCTGAGGCTGCGCTAAAGGTCGAAGTTGCCAAAGGGATTGCAGCTACGAGAAAAGGCTTGGGAGAGTTACATGATGGTGACGCAGGCAATGACAGAGCGGCCATCCGTGATGCCACAGGTGGTAAAGATATACTCGGAAAGAAAAAGATTTCTCGAGTTCAAGGAGATGCGCTTGATAAAAAACATGGCGCAGGACTCGCAGAGTTAGTGAATTCAGACGGAATATTAAAAGGTGATGCTCAAACAGCTCTCGAAGCACTTAAAAAAGCGAGAGAAGATATTGCAAAAGATGTGGCTGAGTTGCCAGAAGATAAAAAACCAGCTGCTACGCCTGGAAAAAAACCAGAGGCGAAAAAAACCAGAGGTGAATAATTAGAGAAGCTTTGAAATCAATAATCAAAGGGCATCACCTCATCGGTGGTGCCCTGTTGCGTTGTGATTCCTCTCCCATGGGGAGAGGTCAAAACCGCCTAAAGTCGGTTTGGGAGAGGGAGGAAATCGTGCCGCCAGGGTTACCCTCACCCGAACGCCGCTTCGCCTACGTTCGACCTCTCCCAGTGGGAAAGGTGATTTTGCAGCTCTTACATCGCGCGTGCCATGGTTTGCTGCCGCTTAGTCAGCGCCTCGGCCATGGCTTCCCCAGCTTTTTCGCCTGATTCCATCGCGCTATCGACATAGCCAGTGAATTTGCTGAATGCCTCGCCGCATAGTAGCAATCCATCCTCCACCCAATAGGGTGCCTCCTGCCCTTTGCCACCGACAACCTTGGTAGAATATGCACCGCGTGTGAACTTATTTTGTGACCAATCCGTGGTGATCGGCGCGCCGCCGTTGATGGCATCGTGAGCCTGTTTCAAAGTCGGCACGGCCTGCAGGATGTGTTTGCAATAGGCTTTTTGATCTTGCGCAGATGCCTTTTCCATTTTGATAGCATTTTCGCCGCCACATAGCACGGTGACTGTGGAATTTTTAGCGTTACCAGTGATAACTAGTGCAGGTTCTACATCATCGAGCATGACGCAATAGCGATGATTTACGCGATCTTTATCTGAGGTAAAAAACGAAGGATCAATGGGGAAAGTCATCTTCATCATCGCGCCCATGCGATAATCTTTGATGGCATCATCCACCTTGGCTTTGATAGGGTCTTGCATCTTGATATCCCCGTTTTGAAGCACCCCAATCGAAGGGCTGAGTGCGCAATAAGGCGCGATGTAGCGGTGGCCATTCTGATCTTCAATCATCCAGCCATCATTCGTGCGGGTCAGGTGCTTGGCAGCGCAGCCAAGGCGGATTTTGCTGCGGCCGATGGCTTCCGCCTTTACTTCTATTTCAGTAGGCTCATTTAGTTCGTCTGCCATTGCATGAGGGTATTGTTCCATGCCGCCCGATAAAATCAGTCCGCCTGGATTATGCGGATCAAACAGTACATCCGCGAGTGAGCAATGGGCAGGGTGCACGCCTGCGGTCCAGTTCTGGCGAATATATTTGGCAAGGAGCGGGTAGCGCTTCTGATCAGCGGGTTCGATCTGCGCTGAGGAATCGTTCACCATCTCTTTAACCACATTCTCAAAGATTAAATTCGGTGCTACTTTGGCGAGTTGGTGCTCCATCTCCTCCATCGTGAGTTCAGGAGTTTCTTTGACATAATGGGTGATCGCATAACGACACACCGAATTGAGCATTTTGCTGCGAAAATCGACTTTGCGTTCCACTCCATCGCTGAAAAAGATGCTCAGTTGGGTGCTGTCATCGAAGACCGAAGGGATATTATAGGCGGTTAAATCGGCGGTGACGGGGTTATCGGCGATCTTTCCATCCAGCGGATGCGTCCAGTGCGCGCCTTGGTTAATCACCACTCCATTGGGGGTTTTGATGGTGTGTACTCTCCCACCGATGCGGTCGGCTGCTTCGAGCACCAATACATCGTTAAATCCTCGCTCTTTAAGTTTGAGCGCGGCATTCAACCCTGCCACGCCCGCGCCAACAATGATGGCATCGGCATGTTCATATTTGCGCGAGGCAGAGTGATCGATATGTTCTTGCATGCATCAATATTAGTGAATGCGCGCCCGATGTGTGTGACGATTGCGTGAAATGTGCGATGATGAAACCATCAGGCGGCATAAACAAAAGCGGCGGCAGCTAGAGAGCTACCGCCGCATATCTGCATATTGTTGAGTCCAGTCGTTACTCTCTGCCGCCTTTGCCCTCACTTTGGCCTTGCACGACCTTTTGAGGAGTGGGCAAGGGTGGAGTTACGTTGTCAAGTGTGATGGGTTTTTCAAAATTCGTCTTCTCTGGACCCGTGATTTTCTTTAGCGCTTCCAAAACGTCATTTGGAAATTCTAAGAGTAGATGTTTTCCTGGTTTGCCTTCAGAATCTCTATAAATTCCAAGATCTGGATTGGGGCCAGAATCTTGATAAAATCCTTTATTGCCAGCATTAACAGATTTAGGTGTTTTTGTTTTATCATCAGCAGCCGTTTCGTATCTCCTTAATGTTTAAAATAGAATATATTTAAAACTTAGTTTTTTATTTTAACCTCAAATTGATTAAATTTTAGTTAATTAATTTATTTTTTTTAAAAACACATAAACAATGGTCTGGCCATTTATTCTTGCCATATAGCCATGCCATTAAAAAATTATGTATAGGGTATGTTTGCATGATGACGAAACTTTAGCCAATCTGCGCTGCGGTAGTTTGAGGTGGTCTTGCATCTGCAACAACTCGGGCAGCTGTATGATCGTCAACTGGTCTAACACCCGCTGTGATTGCGGCCTTAGCAGCATCCCCTATGCAAGATATATCGCTAACAATTGGAGCAACAGTACCGCCTTTTAAATTTCTTTCCACTTCTTTTGCAGTGGCTTCAGCCTGTCTTGCTGCATCGGTTAACGGGCCTTTTACACCAGTAACTGCTTCTTCTCCCGCTTCTACAATCTGTGTAACTGCTTCGTGAGAAGATCTAAATAAAGAACCTGCCTTTTGAATTGTTTCACGCCCATGCTTTCGCATGTCATCAAACGATTCTTTTGCAGCCGGATAATTTCCATCAGAAAGATTTGTAATCGCTTTCTTTAAATGGCCAGCAGTAGCGTAGGCACTGTCGAGAACCTGTGTTGCGTGCTGATAGGTTTCAGAGATTTTACTAACAATATCTGGAACTTTAGCGATGATTTTTTTTACACTCTCTGGCGTTATTCTTGAGACCCAGCCAGCAAATCCGCCCTGTGTGCTTGTTTCACCTTGTGCCTTTTTTTACCTCTTGTGTTTAAATGTTACATTTTTCATATTATTGGTAGTATGTGTTTATTTGTTTTTTCGTTGGGCCTCCATTTAAGCCATTTGCACGTCGGCGCTTTTCGGTCTTGCATTATGAACATGAGCAACGGCTTCTACCCTGCCATCAGTATTGGCGTGACGTGCATCAACCCCAGTTGCTCGTGCTGCTGCTGCTGCTTCTCTTGCAGCGACCAGGGCGCTATATGGTGCTAAATCAGTTGCTGCAGCTTGACCATTTGGAGCTACAACAGCTGCTTGTGCTATTACTGCTTCTGGTGCTACAGGCGTGACTGCAGCAGCTGTTACCTCTCCTGGCTGCGCAGTATCTGTTTTTGCTGCAGCTCCACCATCTGAAATGGCGGCACCTACTTCGTGCTTACCACTAATTAAACTAGCAACAACACCTTGTTGTTGTCTCGCAGCTTCAGTGACTTTGCCCGTATTTCCGGTCGCTGCTATTTCAGCCGCAGCTGCGGTGTGTGTAGTAGCCTTCGTAGCGGATATTGCTACATTAGTCGCACTGTGGACGGCTCCATGCCCCGCCGTAACAGCTGATTTAACATCATTTACTGCAGCCCCCCATTCCCCTTTTCTAGCATGATTCACTGCGCTCAACACGCCACTCACGGCTTTGCCTGCCTTGTCAATAAAGCCTCCTGCA
Source organism: Alphaproteobacteria bacterium (assembly GCA_021732545.1). Taxonomy (GTDB): domain Bacteria; phylum Pseudomonadota; class Alphaproteobacteria; order Rickettsiales; family UBA3002; genus JAKFUW01. The sequence continues at coordinate 4,129 of JAKFUW010000135.1, forward strand.
TGCCCTATGGTTTTGGTGAATTCATTCGCAGCCTTCACTGCATTGTCGAGGAATTTCCCAGCTCTATCGATTGCTTGACCCACTCCTTTTGGCACAATGCTTTTAATTACTGAGACGATCCCTTGGGCAGTTTCTTTCAAGGCTTCGTTACCAATTTTTATAACACCCTGAACAGTGTCAGTTTTTAACACCTCGTCGCCCACATAGCCGAGAGCCGCTGTAGCTGCCACTGCTGCGATAGGAGCAACAGCAGTCACAACAGCTGCACTAACCCCTAAAGCTGCGGCTCCTGCTGCGACATAAGGGGCAGCAGCCACCACAGCCGCCCCAACGGCGAGACCAACGGCTACCTTGGCAAGTGTTCCCACAGGGTTATCTCTGATTTCAGCGATCGCGCCGGAGATAGAGGCCCCTTTAGATACCCAGTTGGCCGCTTGTTTTAATGTTCCCCACATATTCTGGCTCCTTAATAAATAATCTATAAGGTCAGATTAACGAAGAATTGTTTATATATGGTTAATTTTTTTTAAAAAATACATATAAATCAATATATATATAAATTTTTATAAAAATAGTAATAAAATTTTATTCATTAAAAAATTAATATTTGGTCCACCGCGTCGCTTGTTACTTGTAGGCTCGCAATGAGGAGATTGCACTGTGAGTAGCACAGGAGGTCTATTTTTCTGGTTAAATAAAGTACCCACCTAAATTACCCCGAATTACTATGTTTAACTAAGGGTGGTGTGAGTAATAATATGGGATCGCCCATTTATTCTTGCCATGCCTGTGATGCCCTGATAAGGATTGTGGTTAAGCGGTTAATGCCGATCACGAAACCTTAAAAAACAGCGGCATACAAGGGAATCGATCATGAATCTCCAACGTTATTTCATTAAAAAATCGGTCGCACGCATCCAGAGCGAGGCGCAATCGAGCGGCCTGAAACGCACCCTTGGGCGCTGGAATCTGGTGAGCCTTGGCATTGGTTGCATCATCGGTGCGGGAATTTTTGTGATGACGGGAACGGCTGCGGCCAACCATGCGGGCCCTGCCATTGTGCTCTCATTCGTGGTGGCGGGCATTGCCTGTGCGTTTGCGGGCTTATGTTATGCCGAGCTGGCCTCGGTGCTGCCCGTTTCGGGTTCGGCCTATACTTATGCCTATGCCACCTTGGGCGAGGGATTTGCGTGGGTGATGGGCTGGTTGCTCATCCTCGAATATGGGATTTCGTCTTCGGCGGTGGCGGTTGGTTGGTCGGGCTATGTGGTGAGTTTTTTGAAGGAATTCGGGGTTATTATTCCCGCTATCCTCACCGCCCCTCCGGGTGAGATGGTGAAATTGGTCGATGGCACCATGGTGGAGGCGATGTTTAACCTGCCAGCATTCCTTGGCATTTTGCTGGTGACATTGCTGCTGGTGATTGGGGTCAGCGAATCGGCGAAGGTCAATAACGTGATTGTGATGATTAAAATGGCGGTGATTATTGCCTTCATCGCGATTGGGGTGTTTTATGTGGATGTGGATAATTGGATTCCGTTTATCCCGGAAAATACGGGTGTGGATGGCGAATATGGCGTGAGCGGCATTTTGCGCGGCGCCTCGATTATTTTCTTTGCCTATATCGGGTTTGAGGCCGTATCCACCGCCGCACAAGAGGCCAAATACCCGCAAAAAGACATGGCATTTGGTATCATCGGCTCGCTGCTGATTTGTACCGCGCTGTATATGATGGTGTCGCTCGTGCTAACGGGCGTGGTGCATTATACCGAACTCAAAGTGCCGGATCCTATGGCCGTTGCGGTCGATCATATCGGCCTTGGCTGGTTTTCATTCATCGTGAAATTGGGCGCGGTGATGGGGTTGAGCTCGGTGATGCTGGTGCTGGTCTATGGCCAGACGCGGATTTTTTATACGATGA
>JAKFUW010000013.1 GCA_021732545.1 Alphaproteobacteria bacterium
CAACGATGGTTGGCGCGGCTTTAAGCAGCCCATCACCTCGCGCAATGTCGCCAATCAGGTCGAAGACAAAGTCGTCGATGCGCTGATGAGCACCGTGCAGCAAAATTATGCCGCGCTATCGCATCGTTATTATGGTTGGAAAGCCAAGCAGTTTGGCGCAAAGCAACTCGATTATTGGGATCGTAATGCGCCGCTTCCTGGCGATGTCGATCGGCCCTACAGTTGGGATACCGCAAAGGAAGTCGTGCTTAGTTCCTATGCCGCGTTTTCGCCGACGCTTGCGAAAGTGGGTAAGCAATTTTTCGATCATAACTGGATCGATGTGCCGACCCGCGAGGGCAAAGCTCCCGGTGCTTTCGCGCATCCAACCGTGCCTTCGGCGCATCCTTATTTGCTGCTCAATTATCTGGGCAAAACCCGCGACGTGATGACGCTCGCGCATGAGCTGGGCCATGGCGTGCATCAAGTGCTCGCCGCAAAGCAAGGCGCGCTGATGGCCGATACACCACTCACTTTAGCTGAAACCGCATCGGTATTTGGCGAAATGCTGACCTTTCAGGAATTGCTTCGCCGCGAAAAAGATGGTGCGAAACGCCGCCGTTTGATTGCCGGAAAAGTGGAAGATATGCTCAACACGGTGGTGCGCCAGATTGCCTTTTGCGAATTTGAGCGCCGCGTGCATGATGCGCGTAAACAAAGCGAATTAACATCCGATGCGATTGGTAAAATCTGGATGGGTGTGCAGCAGGAAAGTTTGGGCAAAGCCATTCGTTTTGCACCGGAATATGCCAACTATTGGATGTATATTCCGCACTTCATTCACACGCCATTTTATGTCTATGCCTATGCGTTTGGCGATTGTTTGGTCAATTCGCTTTATGCAGTCTACCAAAAAGAAAGCGCTAAAAGTGCTGTGGCAGGAAAAGCATTTGAGCAAAAATACATCGCGATGCTGAGTGCTGGCGGCACCTTGCGCCACAAAGAACTCCTTAAACCATTCGGTCTTGATGCGAGCAAACCTGATTTTTGGCAGCAGGGTTTGAACATGATCTCGGGTTATATCGATCAATTGGATTGAAGCTTGTTTGTCATGCCGCATTTATTGCGGCATCTCCATCAATATATATCAGCAGACCCCGCAACAAGTGCGGGGTGACATACTTTAGTTATTGCACCTTCGACCATTCCCCCACCACTCCCACCACGCCATCAATTAACGCTGCAAGCTCCTCCTCGCTGATGGTCAGCGGCGGCATGAGATACACCAGATCGCTGTAAGGCCGCAGCCATAACCCACGCTCAATAAATTGCTCGCGCAAGCCAAACATCTGGGTTTGATTGGCGGCAATCTGCACCACGCCAATCGCTCCTTTGATGCGCACATCTTTAACACCGCGCATGTGATCGCACGCAGCTAATCCTCGCTGGAATTGGCGTTCAATCGCTTCTACTTTTGCACCATAATCATGTTGCGCGAATAATTGCAGTGAGGCATTGGCCGCCGCGCACGCAATGGGGTTGGCCATAAAGGTTGGCCCGTGCATCAGCGCGTGGCTCAAATCATCGCTTAAAAAAGCATCAAATACGGCATCGGTTGCGAGCGTGGCGGCAAGGCCGATATGCCCGCCTGTCAGCGCCTTGCCAAGGCACATGATGTCGGGCGTGATACCCGCTTCATCGCACGCAAAGCGGCTGCCAGTGCGGTAAAATCCGGTCATGATTTCATCGGCGATGAACAGGATGTTATGATCGCGGCACACGCGGCGAATTTCGGCCAGCACATCGGCGCTATGAAACTTCATGCCGCCTGCTCCTTGCACCAGTGGCTCAATAATCAGCGCGGCAACGGTTGGCGCGATGGCGGCCACGGTTTCTTCAAATTCGGCGAAGCTATATTCGTCGTTGGGTAAATCGATGGCATAATTTTTGAGGGTCAGCGCATCGAAGGCGTGGTGCATGCCGCCGCGCGCACTCACCGACATCGCGCCGAACGTATCGCCATGATAGCCGCCATTGAAACAGATGAATTTGGATTTTTTGGGCTGGCCTTGGTTGTGCCAATATTGCAGTGCCATTTTGAGTGATACTTCGACAGCGGTTGAACCCGAATCGGAGAAAAAACACCGCGTTAAACCAGCTGGTGCCATGGCGCATAATTGCTTGGCGAGCACATAAGCAGGCTCATGCGCGAGGCCTGCAAACATCACATGGCTTAAAGTTCCCGCTTGCGCTTGGATGGCTGCGACAATACCCGGGTGCTGATAGCCGTGGCACATGCTCCACCACGCGCTCACACCATCGATTAAACTGCTACCATCTGCAAGCTGCAGCGTGCAGCCACTCGCGCCCACCACCGGCAAAGGTTGCGTGGTGGTTTGCATCTGGGCATAGGGTAACCAGATGTTTGGCCATCCTTCGTGGAGCCAATCAATTTTATGCATGCGCCCTCCATTCACGTCATTGCGAGGAGCGTAGCGACGCGGCAATCCATTTCACACATGGATCGCCACGCGCCGAAAAAGCCGCTCGCGATGACGGAGCCTATATCAAGCTGCATCGGACATTCGACTCGCAGCCGAGGCCACCTTCAACCCCAGCCGTTCAAACAATTTCATATCATCATGCTGAGCAGGGTTGGCGGTGGTGAGCAATTTTTCGCCGTAAAAAATCGAATTCGCACCTGCCGCAAAACACAGCGCTTGCAGCGCGTCATCCATCGTTTCGCGCCCTGCGGAAAGCCGCACATACGATGCTGGCATCATGATCCGAGCCACCGCAATGGTGCGCACAAAATCCAGAGGATCGAGCGCAGCTAGGCCTTTAAGCGGCGTGCCTTCCACTTGCACCAGCATGTTAATCGGCACGCTTTCAGGGTGCGTGGGCATGTTGGCGAGCGTGACCAACATGGCGGCGCGATCGTGCACCGCTTCGCCCATACCCACAATGCCGCCGCAGCACACATTCATGCCTGCATTGCGCACATGCTGCAATGTGTCCAACCTGTCTTGATAGGTGCGGGTGGTGATGATTTCGCCGTAAAATTCCTCGGATGTATCGAGGTTGTGGTTGTAATAATCGAGCCCTGCCTCTTTGAGCTGAGTAGCCTGATTCGCATCGATCATGCCGAAGGTAGCGCAGGTTTCCAACCCCAGCGCTTTCACCTGAGTAATCATCTCGATCACCTTTGGCATATCGCGCTCTTTGGGGCTGCGCCACGCGGCTCCCATGCAAAAGCGCGAGGCTCCGGCTTGCTTGGCGCGGGTGGCTTCGGCGATCACCGTTTGCGTATCCATCAGTTTTTCAGCCTTCAGGCCAGTATCGAATTTCGAGCTTTGCGGGCAGTAGTTGCAATCTTCTGGGCAGCCTCCGGTTTTGATGCTCAGCAACGTACTGACTTGAATATCGTTCGGATTAAAATGCGCACGCAGCGCCATTTGCGCTTCAAAAATCAGATCATTCATCGGTTTGGCGAACCAACTAAGCGTTTCATCCAGCGTCCAATTATGGCGAGTAGGGGCTTGCATCATGCGATTATCTCCTTGTAGACTATCGCCATACTTTAGCTGTGTTACTCTGTCATTGCGAGGAGCTTTTTAGCGACGAAGCAATCCATCTCAGTAACAGCTACAACCATGGATTGCCACGCATTTTTTTACAAAAATGCTCGCAATGACGAGTGTATATGATGGCATCTTATAACATCAGGAGTACAAAATGCCAGCACTAGACATCGTGTTAGCGCAGCGGCTCAAAGAGGCGGCAGATAAAGGCCAGCAGCGAAAACCGCGCAATGTGGTGCCGCTTGCCGCGCCGCTTGTGCGTGTGCAAGGCGAAGAACTTATCAGCTTTTGCAGCAATGATTATTTGGGGTTAAGCCAGCACCCCGATGTGGTGGAGGCCAGTGCCAAGGCCTTGCGAGACTATGGCGCATCGGCTTGTGCATCGCGGTTGGTGAGCGGAAACCATCCGCTTTACAGCGAGCTTGAAGCTTTACTTGCGAGCATGAAACACACCGAAAACGCATGCGTGTTTGGTAGCGGATATTTAGCGAATTTGGGCGTTATCAGCGCGGTGGTCGATGGGGCTGATCTGATTGTAACGGATCGGCTGAGCCATGCGTGCATGATAGATGGCGCGCATTTGTCGGGCGCAACTCTCAAGCGATTTAAGCATAATGATGTGGCGCATTTGCGATCATTGCTCGACGCGCATCGCAGCCAGTTTCGTTATTGTTTGATGATGACTGAAACGGTGTTCAGTATGGATGGCGACCGCGCGCCTTTACATGAACTGGCGAAACTTGCCGAAGACTATGACGCGTGGCTGATGACCGATGACGCGCATGGGTTGGGGTTGTTTCCTGATGATAAAAACCCTGCGCATATTCAGATGGGGACATTATCCAAAGCTGTAGGAAGCTATGGCGGTTATGTGTGTGGGAGCGATGAATTGATCGAATGTTTATTCAATTTTTCGCGCAGTATGTTGTTTAGCACCGGCCTTCCACCGGCGGTCATTGCGGCTAGTATTGCGTCGCTGAAATTGATGAAAACGCAGCCACAACTCGCACAAAAAGCGCTGGATAACGCAAAACTTTTTTGCAATGTGTTGGAATTGCCGCCAGCGCAAAGCACCATCGTGCCCATCATTTTGAAATCGGAAGAGCTAACCCTAAAAGCATCCGCACAACTTTTAGAAGATGGGTTTTTAGTCAGCGCCATTCGCCCGCCCACGGTGCCTAAAGACACCTCGCGCTTGCGCTTTGCATTCACTGCGCTACACACAACTGGGCAGATCGAAACATTGGCGACAAGGATAAAAACTCATGGATGGATTAAACATTCTGGCGATTAGCGGATGGACGCAGCCGACCGATTCGTTGGCGAATATTGCGCCCCACGCGCACCATCTGGAATATGCGCATGTGCGGCGGATTGATGCGGCGCATGAGGCTCTCTCGTCATTGCGAGCGAGTAAAATGAGCGTGGCAATCCAGAACCAAGATAAAGATGGATCGCCACGCGCCAAGCAAGGCGCTCGCGATGACGTACATTATTTTGACGCCGTCATCGGCTGGTCGCTGGGTGGAATTTTAGCGCGGCGCATGCTGATAGAAGGACACATCAAAACCCGCGCGCTCATTCTCATCAGCACGCCGTTTCAGTTTGTGCGCGATGCGCGGATGCCTCACGCCATGCCGCCTGAAACATTCGAGAATTTTTATGCCAATTACCGCGACGATACGCACCGCACCACTCAGCGGTTTCATGGACTGACAGCCAAGGGCGATGCGCACCACAAACGTATTTTGAGCGAGATGGAACATCACCCCGAGGTGTTGAATGCTGATTTGTGGCTCCCATGGCTAGACGAGCTAAAAATATATAGCGCCGCCAACGATGATTATTCGGCGTTGCCGCCCACGCTCATGATTTATGGCGAGCAAGACGCCATTATCCGCCATGAGCAAGGCCTTGCGCTGCACGCGCTCATCCCTCAATCGAAGTTGATATCGCTGCAAGGTTGTGGCCACGCGCCGCATCTGCATGATGAAGCGCTGGTGCGAACCGCCGTCACCAATTTTGTTCGTGAGCAGATCAGTGGACAATCCTCCCTTTTTAGGGGAGGGTGACACGCAGTGTCGGGTGGGGTTAGTTGCGAACAACGGCTCTCATAACCAACCCCCACCTAACCTCCCCCTAGAAGGGGGAGGAAATAAAACACAAGACGAAAGTATCGAAGTGACCACTCACCACGCCATTGCAAAACAATTCGCAAAAGCAGCAAGCGTGTATGATGCTCATGCCACGTTTCAAGCCAGCATCGCGCAACAATTATGGACGTTATGCGCGCAGCATTTATCCGATGACGCACCGCTAATTTTAGATTCAGGCTGCGGCACTGCGCGGTTGTGGTCCGACCTTCAAATGCATCGCGTCATCGGTATCGATAATGCCTTTGAAATGTGCTTTCACGCCAAACAACATATC